>JBOGIX010000352.1:0-3154 GCA_050744685.1 Vicinamibacterales bacterium
GCGCTCGTGCTCTGGGCGCTCGGCTGGTCGATGATCCTGATGGGCGTTCTCGTCCACGTGCGCACTCGCGTCCTGCTCCCTGTCGCCATATGCGTGATTGCCGGTCACAACCTTCTGGACGGCATTCGCCCGGATCAGCTCGGCGCTCTTGCCGGACTCTGGCGGGTGCTTCACGTGGCGGGATTCGCGATTCCAGGGGTGTTGTTCGTCGGGTACCCGCTCGTGCCCTGGGTGGCCGTCATGGTGTTGGGGTTCGCCCTCGCGCCGATCTTCAGCTGGGACGCGGATCGTAGACGCCGCACGCTGCTTTGGTGCGGCGGAGCGGCGTTCGTCCTGTTCGTCGCCGCGCGGTGGCTCAACGGCTACGGAGATCCCGGTCCCTGGACGGTGCAGCGAACACCGATTCTGACGGTCGCCTCGTTCCTCAACGTGCGGAAGTATCCGCCGTCGCTCGATTTCCTGCTGATGACGCTCGGTCCCGCGTTGATGGCTCTCGCGCTCGCGGAACGAACGCGTCTCCGGGGTCTTGCCGGGTGGCTGGCGACATACGGTCGCGTCCCGCTGTTTTTCTATGTGACCCACATCTTCGTGGCGCACGCCGTGGCGGTGATCCTTGCGTTCGTGCAGGGAGGCGCACCCCGGCGCATCCAGGTGGTCACCAACCCCGGTTCCATTCCGGACTGGTACGGCGTGCCGCTGCCAGGCGTGTATCTGCTGTGGGCTGCTGTGGTCTTGATTCTGTTCTATCCGTGCAGCTGGCTCGGAAGGTTGAAGCGGACACGCGATCACTGGTGGCTGCGGTACGTGTGAGTATGCGGACCTACTCGCTGCGAAGCGCCGTGAGCGGATCGACTCGGGCCGCGCGCCGGGCAGGCAGGAGGCAGGCCGTCAGCGCGACGACACTGAAAAGAACGCCCACCGCAACCAGCGTCAAAGGATCGAAGGCTGCGCGACGACCAGCAGCCGGTGCCAGACGAGGCTCCTGCCGCCCGGTGACTCTCCTCGGCCGCCTTCGCGCAGCGCTGCTTCCAGGTTCGTCCGCGCGCCATGCCAGGCCGGAAGCAGGCCGCACAGGAGGCTGGTGACGAAGGTGAGCAGCATGCCAAAGATCAGCATGCCGCCATCCACGCCAATGGCATGAAGGCGAGGAAGGTGTGGCGGCGCCAGACCGATCAGGCCGCGCACGCCCGCAATCGCCAGCGGCACGCCAAGGCCGGAACCGAGCAGCGCCAGCACCCAGGATTCAACGAGAATCTCGCGCGCGATCCTTCCGCGGCTGGCGCCCAGCGCGGCCCGTACCGCGTGCTCCTTCGTCCGCGCGAGCGATCGGCTGAGCGTCAGGCAGGCAACGTTCCCGCAGGCAATCAGCAGCACGCAGGCAACGCCGCCGAATACGGCGAAGAGCACGGGACGAGCGGCGCCGACGATATCGTTCACGAGCGGCGCCGCGGTCGTCCGCCAGCCGGTATGGGTCTCCGGCCATCGCCGCTCGTGATCGCGCGACAGCCGTTCGAGTTCCGTGTTCGCCTGCTCGAGCGAGACACCGTCGGCAAGGCGTGCCACCGTGTTGATGAACCGGCCCTGCCGCCCCAGGTTCGCAGGGTTGATGCCCAGAGGAATCCAGAAGTCGGCGGTCTCCGTGCGGCAGGGAGCGCTGCCTGCCGCCGATGTGGAGGCTCGTGGAGTCCGCATGTGCTCTTCGACCGATCCGAAGGCTCGGTCGCCAGCTCCACAGGATGGTCCCGCCAGTTCGCGCGGCGATCGACACGGGCCTCGAGGCGCCGCCGATGATTCCGGCCGCGCCGGGCCTGTATCTGTGAACACGCGCGGAACGTCGACTAGCAGCGCTCCGTCGATGGAGAAGATGTGATTGACTTGGGAGAGGCTTTCGAAGGAGCAGCGACCGATGCAACTCCATACTTATCTCAACTACGGCGGCAACTGCGAGCAGGCCTTCCGTTTCTATGAACAGCATCTCGGCGGAAAGGTTACGATGTTGATGCGACACGGCGACCAGCCGACTCCGGCGGAGGTGGCACCTGACTGGAAGGACGCGGTCCTACATGCCCGTATGAGCCTTGGGGGGACCGAGCTCCTCGGAGCCGACATCCCGGGCTATCAACCCATGCGCAGCGCCTATCTGTCGCTGTCGGTCGACAGCGATGAGGAGGCGGAGCGCATTTATGGCCTCCTTGCCGAAGGTGGCCAGATCTTCATGCCCATGGAGGAGACCTTCTTCGCATCCCGCTTTGCGATGCTCCGGGACAGGTTCGGGACGTCGTGGATGCTCCTCCATCCGAAGGCGCAGGGTGTATCCGCCGCGTGAATCAGGAGACAATGAACCATGTCATTGATTGATGGACTCCTTCAGGAGCTCGAAGAGGAAGCGAAGACCACGCGTCGGGTGTTGGAACGGGTCCCCGGCGATCAGCTGTCGTGGCGGCCACACGAGAAGGGCAGAACGCTCGGCGAGCTCGCCCTTCATGTTGCGACGGTGCCGGGCGGCGTCGCCGAGCTCGCCGCAGCTTCGCCGGCCGAAGCGCCCCGGTTTACCGACCCGATCCCGTCGAGCGTCTCCGAGCTGATTCCCGCGCTCGACGAGAGCATTGCGAAAGCGAAGAGGGCGCTCGGAGGCATGGACGACGCCGCCGTTCTTTCGACGTGGCGGCTCATGGCCAACGGGCGCGAGCTGTTCGCCCTGCCGAGGATCGCGTTCCTGCGGTCGGTGATGTTGAATCACTGGTATCACCATCGCGGGCAGCTGACGGTGTACTTGCGTGCCCTTGGTGTGGCGGTTCCGTCCATCTACGGCCCGAGCGCGGACGAGAATCCGTTCGTCGCGGGCTAGGGACTTCTTGCCGACCTGAACTGTACGTGCCAGCCGACTTGGGCCGTCATTGCTGACATGTGGCAGGTGGAGTCGTGCAGGGCTCGAGGCGCGACGCCGATGAGCTGAGCTCTTGCGAGTGTCGCAGCAGCCGGACGCCGGCCCACAGCGCGAGGGCATCTTCGACGGCGCCGGCCACGACGTTCGGAATGCGGCGCGCTGCGGCGAACTGCCGCAGACGCACGAGCGCGAACGAGGCGGCCACTGCGCCGGCGCCGCCGGCGATGGCACACCCCACGCGGCTGCGCGCACCACACACCGCCGCGC
>JBOGIX010000353.1:0-3798 GCA_050744685.1 Vicinamibacterales bacterium
CTGTACATGTCGAAAGGCATGGCTACCTCGGGTACATGGTAATGAATCGCGGCACGTCAGTGCCAGTGTCGACCTGCCAGATCGAGCAGAACCGCACAATCCTGCCGCTGGGCGTCTTGATTGGCCCTTCGACCTCGTACACGACGCCGTACGCGTTCTGCGCCGTCCGCGCAACGTCAAGCGACAGATGTTGCGTCCTGAGATCCGATTCCAGCGACGGCGGATCGTCCGACTGATATCCACGCGTGCTGAACCGCAGCCCGGCCCTCATCCGGGTTCCTGACGCGAATTCTGAGTGGCCAGTCCCCGGGCGCATCGTCGAGGATCGGTCCTGCCGCCACGATCCGAGGCCCGAGCGTGCGGCGGGAGGAGATGGCAATTTACCGCGACGCCCACCGCGATCTCACCAACCCGAACCATGCACCAGAACCTCGGGAACCTCGAACCTCGAACCCGGAGCGGAACCCCGAACGTTCGGAACCCTGGAACCGACCGGTTCTCGCTCTCTCCTTGACAACTTAGGAAACCCCGCGTAGCCTTCCTAAATTATCTAGGAGAACGTATGCCGCCACAGGCCGACCTCCTCCCCGGCACGCTCGACGTCCTCATCCTGAAAGCGGTGTCGCTCGGCGCGCAGCATGGCTACGGCGTGCTGCTCCGCATCGAGCAGATCACCGGCGGCGCGATGGCGATCGAACAAGGCGCCCTCTATCCCGCGCTGTACCGGCTCGAACATCAGGGGCTGCTCGAAACCGCGTGGGGCACCTCCGAGAACAACCGCCGCGCGAAGTTCTACCGGCTCACGGCAACAGGCCGGAAGCGCCTGAAAACCGAAACCGAGCGGTGGCACCGCACGGCGCTCGCGATCAATACGGCGCTGCGCACGCAGGAGGCTTGACCATGTGGGCTCGTCTGCGATCGTTCTGGCGGAACCTGTGGCATCGCTCCGCGATGGAGCAGGACATGGCTGACGAACTGGCGTTCCACCTGGAACGCCGCGCCGAACACCTGATGCGGCGCGGCGGCGTGTCGGTCGACGAAGCCAGGCGACTCGCGCGGCTCGAGTTCGGATCGGTCGAGAAGCACAAGGACGAAGCCCGCCGAAGTCTGGGGCTGAGGCCGCTGGACGAACTGCGCGCGGACCTGCGCTACGCGTGCCGCAGTTATGCCCACAGCAAGGTGTTCACCGCGGCAGCGGTCGCCACGCTCGCCCTCGGCATCGGCGCCACGACCGCAATCTTCAGCCTGATCGACGCCGTGATGCTGCGGCTGCTGCCGGTCGAACGCCCGGCGGAGCTGGCGAGCGTCCTCAGCCAGGAGCCTGATGAACAGCCGGAAGACGGCTTCACCAACGCGATCTGGGAAGCGGTTCGCGATCAGCAGGATGTGTTCTCCGGCGTGTTCGCCTGGAGCACACCCAAGGCGTTCGATCTGGGTCACGGCGGCTCGGTCCAGAACGTCCGCGGCCTCATGGTCAGTGGAAACTACTTCGGTACCCTTGGCGTTCCGCCAGCCGTGGGCAGACTGATCGTGGACGCGGACGATCGGCGAGGCTGCGTCTCGGTGGCCGTCCTCAGCTATGCGTTCTGGCAGACGCGCTTCGGTGGCTCCGAGGCTGCGCTCGGCAGCATCGTCTCGCTGAACCGTCAGCCCTTTCAGGTGATCGGTGTGAGCGCGCCACGATTCTTCGGCGTCGAGGTCGGCAAGACGTTCGACCTCGCCATTCCGCTCTGCGCCAGCGCCCGGTTCGACCCGCGCAATCTCGACAGTCGCTCGCGATGGTGGCTGAGCATCATGGGCCGCGTGAAGCCAGGCCTGACGAACGCGCAGCTCGGCGCACGGCTCGCCGTGCTCTCGGAACCGATCATGAGGGCGGCGCTGCCGGACACCAGCGCCAGCGGCCAGCAGCGGTTTCTACAGACGAAACTGGTCGCGATCTCCTCCGCGACGGGCCCTTCAGGCCTTCGCCGCACGTTCGGCCAGCCGTTGAGCATTCTGATGGCTGTGGTCGCCCTCGTGCTGCTGATCGGCTGCGCAAACATTGCCGGACTGATGCTGGCCCGAGCGGCCGCACGATCGAGGGAGATCGCCATTCGCACGGCGCTCGGCGCGTCGCGCGCGCGCCTCGTTCGCCAGCTGCTTACCGAATCGATTCTGCTCTCGTGGCTCGGCGCGGGACTCGGGGTGCTGTTTGCGCGGTGGGGCACCAGCCTGCTCGTGAGCAACCTCACCACCACACGCAATCCGGTGTTCCTCGATCTCTCGCTCGACTGGACGGTCCTCGCATTCGCCGCTGCCGTGACCGTGCTGACCGGCGTGCTGGTCGGTCTGCTGCCCGCCGTGCGGTCCACGCATTTCGCCGTGTCGGCGGTGATGAAGAATCCGGCAGCCGCCGCCGGCGGCGAGCGTCGAGTCCGCTTCCACGCGGGTAAGTGGATGGTGGCAGGGCAGGTCGCGCTCTCGCTGATCCTGCTGATCGGCGGCGGACTGCTGCTGCGGACGTTCGTGAAGCTCATCCGCGTTGATCTCGGCTTCGACGCGAGCAACGTACTGGTGGTAATGGCGAAGCCGCCGTGGTTCGCCGCCGACATCGTGAAGATGTCTCCCGAGGAGCGTACTCTCGTCCACGAGGAGATCGCCCGTCAGCTGCGGACGCTGCCGGGCGTGCTCTCCGTGGCGCGGACCTTCACCACGCCCATCGGCGACGACAACTACATGACGTTGGTCACTGCCGACATGCCGGGTGCACCGCCGAGCGCCAGGGGGACCGGCTACTTCAACTTCGTCGCGCCTGGATACTTCACAACGCTGCGAACGCCGATCGTCGCCGGCCGCGATTTCGACGATCGCGATACGACGACGGCGCCGCCGGTGGCGATCGTGAACGAGACGCTCGCGCGCAAATACTTTCCAGGCGGGGGCGCGCTCGGCAAGCGGTTGCGGATCCACCAGCGGCCCGTGCCGGTGGAAGTCGTCGGCCTGGTCAAGGACGCGACGTACGAATCGGTCAGAGAGGTAACGCCGCCCACGGTGTTCATGCCAGCGACGCAGGCGCCGCCGAGTGGCGCCGCGCAGGAGTTCGTGCTGCGTACCTCCGTCCCGCCCTCTGTGATGATCCCGTCGGTGCAGCGCGTCGTGCGGGAAGTGAACCCGGAAATTCCGCTCGAGTTCCAGACCCTGGCGCAGCAGGTTGACGACGACCTCGTTCAAGAGCGGCTGCTGGCAACGCTCGCCGGATTCTTCGGCGGGTTGGCCATTCTTCTCGCCATGATCGGCCTCTACGGCGTCTTGAGTTATCTCGTAGCGCACCGGCAGACGGAGTTCGGCGTGAGGATGGCGCTCGGCGCCAGGCCGGCATCGATCCTGTGGCTCGTGATGCGAGATCTGCTGCTCGTGCTGGCGGCGGGTGTCACGGTGGGGCTGGCTGCGGCGCTCGCCACCACACGCGTTCTGCGGCAGCTGCTGTTCGGGCTCGAGCCGCACGATCCGGCGACCATCGCCATTGCCATCGCTCTGCTCTCTGCGATGGCCGCGCTGGCCGGCTACCTGCCGGCGCGGCGCGCCACCCGCGTCGATCCGATCATCGCGCTGCGCTCCGAATAGACGGCATTCGGGTGTGAAGACCCGGCCCGCACACGAACGCCGCCGACGTGCGAGATGACGTGGCAGGGCGGGTCGCGCGAACGCACGACGGGATCCAATCTTCAGGTCATGCTCGAACAGGACTGCGGGCTCTTCCTCATCGAAGAGCGCTCAGAAGAGTTCGAAGCCTTTTCGGTGAACGCGTCAAGAGTTGCT
>JBOGIX010000354.1:0-11907 GCA_050744685.1 Vicinamibacterales bacterium
GCGAGTGCGACCTGCTCGATGCGATGCCGCCGGCCCCGTGCCGGCGGGCGGTTCGAGCGGACCGCGTGCGCATACGCATTGAGCGCCATCCGCACCGCGCGATCGCCGTGCGCGTGCGTCATGATCTGCCAGCCCGCCGCGTCGGCGAGGCGCACGGTCCGATTCAGCGCGTCCGGATCGAAGGACGCGCCGGGCGGGTTGGAGTCCGTCGGGTCGGCGTACGGATCGAGCAACGCAGCGGCGCTGGACTGGATGGGTCCATCCAGCTCGATCGAGAGCGCGCCGGACTTCAGCAGCGGATCGTCGGGATACTTCGTTCGTATCGCGCCGAGCTCCGCCAGCTTCGCCTCGGTGAGCGGCTGCCGCACGGCAATCGCCGAGTAGATGCGCAGCGTCAGGTCGCCCGATCGGCGGATCTGGTTGAAAATCTCGAAGGTATCGGCGAGCTCGCCGGCGGTCTGCACGCTGGTGATGCCGAGCGCGTTTGCCTCCGCAATCGCCGCGCGCACGGCCGCCGCGCGCTGTTCGCCCGTGGGAGCGGGCACCAGCTTCGCGACGAGCGCAGCCGCGGCGCCACGCAGCACACCCTCCGGTTCGCCAGTGCGCGGATCGCGAACGATTGTGCCGTCCGCCGGGTCCGGCGTACCGCGCGTGATCCCGGCGAGGGCCAGCGCCGTCGAATTGACCCACGCCGTGCTCCGGTCGGTTCCGAAGATCACGGCCGGCCGATCGGGCACGACGGAATCGAGCAGCTCTTTCGAAGGGTCGGCGCGGAACTGCGCCGCCGACCATCCATGGCCGACGACCCACGCGCCGGGGGAAACGCCTTCGCCTCTGGCGCGAATGCGCTCGAGCACTTCACTCGTCGACGCGGCCTTCGAAAGGTCGACACCGGCAAGGGCAAGCTCGCTGGCGCCCCGGGCGAGCTGCAGGCCGGCATCGTTGAAGCCCGGCACCACCGCGCCGCCGCGCGCGTCGACCACGATGGTCTGCGGCCGCTGGAAGCGCGCAATTTCCCGGTTGCTGCCGACGCGGAGGATCTGATTGCCGCGCACCGCCACCGCCTCGGCCATGCCGCGGTTGCCGCTGGCGGTATAGACAGTCGCGTTTCGGACGATCAGATCGACAGGGCCGTCGTTGTCATCCCGCTGCGCGCCGACGATGAGCCCCGCGATGAGCGTCGCGGCCACGATGGCGACAACGAGGTATGCGGTCAGGCGGGCCGCCATGGATCCTCCGAGTGAAAAACGCTGCCCGATTCAGATGGCGCGCTGACGATCCGCCGCCGGCTGAACGCGCATTCTAGCACGTGCCCACGTTGTCTTCCCCTTTCGTTTCGGCCGATAATTGGCTGCAACCTCTTACATGCGCACGATTTACCCGCACACAGCCACGGCCACCGCTGAAGCCCGCCGTTCCGCCTCGCTCCGCGCCGCCGAGGGGGGAGCCCCATGAGGTTCGCGATCCTCGGCTCGGGTGCGGTCGGTGGCTACTACGGCGCCCGCCTGGCGCGCGCGGGGCACGACGTGACCTTCATCGCCCGCGGCGCGCACCTCGACGCCATGCGCGCTCGCGGACTGCAGATCCGCAGCCCGATGCTCGGCGACTTCACGGTCCGCGCGCCGGCGGAAGAGGACACGTCGAAGGTCGCGCCGGTAGACGTGGTGGTCGTGGCGGTGAAGGCTTACGACAATCCCACGGCGCTGCCGTCGATCGCGCCCATGCTCGGCCCCGGCACGAGCGTGCTCACATTGCAGAACGGCGTCGACAGTGCCGCGGAAATCGCCGCCGTCGTCGGCGAGGCGCGCGTGATCGGCGGGGCAACCTACATCGCGACGGCGCTGGCGGAACCTGGCGTGATCGAGCAGACGGGGACGCATCGCCGGATCGTTCTCGGCGAAGTGTTCGGGGCGTTGCCGCGAATGTCGCAGCGCGTGGGCGTGCTCCAGCCGGCGCTGGCGGCGGCGGACATCCAGGCCGAGGCCGTCGAGGACGGCCGCATTCCCATCTGGGAGAAGTTCATCCTCCTCGTGTCGGTGGCCGGGTTCACCGGCGCGGCTCGCCTGCCGATTGGTCCGATCAGGGACGATGCGGTCTGCCGCGCGCAGTTCCTCGAGGGATGCCGGGAGGTCGAGCGCCTGGCGCGCGCGGAAGGCGTACCCGTAGCGGCGGACGTGCTCGAGCGCATCTCGTCGTATGTCGAGGGCATTCCCGCCTCGATGCGATCGTCGCTGCTGATCGATTTGTCGCAGCACAAGCGGATCGAAGTCGAGGCGCTGCAGGGCGCCGTGGTGCGACGCGCGCGCCGGCTCGGCCTGGCGGCGCCGATTATGTCGACGCTGTATGCGGTGTTGAGGCCATGGGCGACCCCACCCGCCTGAGAATGGCTTCGTAGCGCTCGTCGCCGGCGAGCGTCCTCAGCGTCGGGTCGACGCCGATGAAGACCGCGCCTCCGACGTGCGCCTCGACCATCTGGTCGAGATGCTCGAACGCGGCCTCACGCTCGCCGCGCCGGACGTGGCCGATCGCGAACGCGTAGTGGATGGCCGGCGGATACGGCGCCGCGGCGTACATCAGCTCGAGCCGCTTGCGCCAGTAGCCGGCGGGGCCTTCTTGTCTGAACGCCTCGAGCAGCTGCGCGCCATCGAGGCGCAGCCCCCAGCATCGCTGCTCGCTGATGAGGCGCGCCGCCTCCTCGAACCTGCCCAGCGCTTCGTACGAGCTGATGAGCACGTTCCCCGCTTCTTCGATCGTTGGCGCGAGCTCCCGGGTGCGCAGTGAATCGCGGACGGCCGCTGCGTGATCGCCGGCGAAGTGATGCACCCACAGCACGCCCATGTTCGCGACAATCGAGAGCGGATCGAGGTCGCGGCCGGTCCTTGCCGCGGCCAGCGCGTCGTCGAAACGGCCGCACGTCGCCAGGTACAGGGCGTATACCGAATGGGCGACCGACAGCTTCGGGTTGAGCGCGATCGCCTGCTTCAGATCGTGTTCGGCGGCCGGCCAGTCCCATGAGGCGAACAGGTGTCCGAGCGCGAGCGTCACGTGTGCGTCGGCGAGATCGCGATCGAGCTCCAGGGCGCGGCGTGCGGCTGCGCGCGCCCTCGTGAAGCCGTCGCGCTGATCGGCATACCCGTAGTAAGCCATCGTCCCGTAAGCGTCGCCCAAGCCGGCATACGCGGCGGCGTAGAGCGGATCGAGGTCGATGGCCTGCTGGAAGTACTCGACGGCGCGACGGAACCCTTCGGGTGACCAGTTGTTCCAGTGATGACGCCCGCGCAGGTAGGCCTGGTACGCTTCAGGGTTGACGGTGGATCGCTTGCGCAGCTTCTTCTTCTGCGCGGCGGTGAGCTTCAACCGCAGCGCTTCCGAGATCTGCCAGGCGATCTCCTCCTGCACGGTCATCAGATCGCTGAGCTTCTGCCGGTACTGTTCCCCCCACAGCTGCGACTCGGTGGCCGTGTCCACCAGCTCCGCCTGAATGACCAGCACATCGTCGTGCTTCGACACGCGGCCGGTGAGAATCGTCTTCACGTTCAGGGCCATGCCAACCGTCGACGGATCCGCCTGAAGGCCCTTGTAGCGGAACACGAGGCTGCGCGGGACGACGCGGATGTGCTGGAGCTGCGAGAGGCTGTTGATGATGCTCTCGGTGATGCCGTCTGTCAGGTAATCGAACTGCGGGTCGGCGGCGTTCACGAAGGGCAGGACCGCGAGCGACTTGCCGCGGGTGCGCGAGTGGCGCGGCAGCCGGACGGCCGACCCCGAGAGCAGCGCGCGCAAGGCGGAGGACAGATCCTGGGCGGAGTCGAAGCGGCGCGCGGGATTGCGTTCAACGCACCGCGCGGTGATGGCCAGGAGCTCCGGCGGCGAAAGCCGATCGATGACGGAGAGATCGGGCGGCGTCTCGTGCAGCAGTCTGGCGATGCGCTCCTGTGGTGTGGCGCCCGAGAAGAGCTGGCGGCCGGCCAGCATCTCGTAGAGCAGACAACCCAGCGCGAAGATGTCGGTGCGGCCGTCGATCCGATCGCTCGTGACCTGCTCGGGCGACATGTACCCGAACGTGCCGAGCACGGTTCCTTCGACGGTGCGCGCCATGGTCGGGCGCTCGGAATCAGGCGCGAGATCGAGGCGCTGCAGCGCCAGGCCGAAGTCGAGAATCTTGACGTGTCCGTCGACCGTGAGAAACACGTTCTCCGGCTTCAGGTCGCGGTGAATGATGCCCTTCGCGTGCGCCGCTGCAAGACCTTCGGCAATCGCCGCGGCGATCTCACTGGCCTCGCGCCAGGGCAGCACGCCTTCGACCATGCGCTCGCGCAGGTTGCGGCCTTCGAGCAGTTCCATGACCGCGAACGGGATGCCGTCGGCAATCGCCAGCTCGTAGATGGAGAGAATACCGGGATGCGAGAGCGATGCGACGGCGCGAGCCTCCGTCTCGAACCGGGAGCGCATGGTCGGGTCCGATGCGATGTGCGGCGCCATGACCTTGAGGGCCACCTCGCGGCCGAGCCGGGTATCGCGGGCGCGGTAGACCACGCCCATGCCGCCGGAGCCGACGGCCGAGACAATCTCATACTGGGCGAGGCGTGTACCGGTGGCCAAAGTCACAGTCGGGTTCGTCGTGTTACGTGTTGGTCGGCCCGAGCGCGCGCCAGGCGTTCATGCCGCCTACGACGTTCACGAGGTTGGCCATACCATGTCGTTCGAGCAGGCTGGCCGCCAGGCTGGATCGAAAGCCTCCTTCACACATCGTGGCAACCACGCGCCCGCGCGGGATCTCCGACACGCGGGCCTCGAGCGCGTGCAGCGGAATGTGCAGCGCGCCAGGCACGTGAGCGGAGCGCCACTCGCGGTCGCTGCGCACGTCGACGAGCACGGTCGATTCTCCCCGAACGTGCCGATCGCGCAATCCTGCCGCGGTGAGCTGCGTCAGCGCGCCGACCGGCAGTCCTGCCGCGCGCCAGCCGTCGAGTCCGCCCTCGATAGATCCCTCCAGCGAATCCAACCCGACACGAAGGAGCTGACGCTGCGTCTCCGCAGCCTGTCGCTGACCATCGTCCATCATTAGATAGATACGCGCATCCGCGGGAAGGATCCAGGCTGCCCAGTATCCGACCTTCGGGTTGAAGCTCATGCTGAGCGCGCCCGCCGCGTGCGCCTGCCCGAATGCGGCGGCAGGCCGCAGATCGACGAGCCAGCCGCCCGAGCTGATCTTCGCCGCTGCCGTCGCGGCTGGGACAGCAGGCGGCGGACCGACCCCGCGGGACAATCCGAGCACGCGAGGCCCGGCGCGGTTGATCAATTTCATCCGCGCGAAGTACGCCGGCGTTTCGGGGAGATCGCCAAGCACCGCGTCGACGAAGGCGTCGCGCGAGCTGTGGCGCAACAGGGTGTTGACGCGGCGCTCCTGGCCAATCGTCGAATGCGGCTGCACGCCGATACCCGCGCCGCAGAGCGAACCCGCGCCATGTCCGGGATGCACTTCCACGTCATCTGGCAGCGCCAGGATTGTGCGGTAGATGGAATCGTAGAGATCGCGGGCGAGCGCCAGCGCGACCGATTCGCCGAGCAGGTCGGGACGCCCGACGGCGCCGACAAACAGCGTGTCTCCCGTAAACAGGCGATCGGGTTCACCGGGTTGACGCGCGAGAATCGAGATGTGCTCGGGCGTGTGGCCGGGCGTGTGCAGGAACGTGAGCTCGAGGTCCCCGATCGCGAGATGCTGATTGTGGACGACGGCGAGATCACGATCGGTCGTGTAGGCGAGGTCCGCTGCCGGGCCGGAAATCACGCGCGCGCCGAGCGAGGCAAGCTCCCGCGCGCCGGAGACGAAGTCTGCGTGGATGTGCGTTTCGATCGCGTGAGTGATGGTGAGCGCCTCGGCCTCGGCCGCGGCGACGTACTCGTCGATGTCCCGGCGCGGGTCCACGACGACGGCCTGCCGGGTCCGATCACATGCGAGAAGATACGAGCTCTGGGCGAGGCCTTCGTCGAAGAAGCGCCGGAACATGCACTACAATCCTGCGGTTGATGTGCCCATCATAGCACCCGGTGCGCGCGGCTCCGTGAACTGACCGCCGCCGGCACGACTGCGCTCCTTGCCTGAGATCACTCCGGGAATCATCGCGCTCGTGATTGCCGCCGGCGCCGTAGCGGGCGGCCTCGGCTCCATGCTCGGGCTCGGCGGCGGCGTGTTTTTGGTTCCATTTCTCAACGTCGTGCTCGGGTTCCCGCTCAACGTGGCATCCGGCGTCGGCCTGACCACCGTCGTCGCCACCTCGAGCGTGGTTGCGCGCGGGTCGACGCAGAGCGGCGTCGTGAACCTCCGCCTCGGCATGGTGCTGCAGATCGCCGCAGCCGCCGGCGGCTACTTCGGGGGTACTGCCGCGCGCCGGATCCCCGAGCATGCCCTCCAGGTCACGTTCTCGGCGGTGACCGCGCTGATTGCCGCGCTCATGCTCTCGCGGCTCGAGAAACGGAACGTAATCTTGAATACGTCGTCGGATCCGGGTCGGTTCGGCGGCAGGTACTACGAAGAGGAAAGCGGCCAGCAGGTCATGTATCGCACGCGGCGAATGCCGGCAGCGCTCGGCGTCTCGCTGGTGGCCGGCAGCATCTCGGGATTGCTCGGCCTCGGCGGCGGCATCCTGCAGGTGCCGGCACTCAACACGTGGTGCGGCGTGCCGCTGCGCGCGGCAGCCGCGACGAGCGCGATCATGATCGGCATCACCGCTGCGGCATCGGCTCCGATCTATTTCGCGCGCGGCGACATCATCCCGCCGCTCGCCGCCGCCGCGGTGATCGGCACGTTCATCGGGTCTCGCGCCGGCCTCTGGTTCGGCGGCCGCGCCCGCGCGAAATGGCTGAAGATGCTGATGGCTGCCGTGCTGGCGTTCGTGTCGATCACCTACTTGTTCGAGGCGCTGTGACCGGTCCAGCCAGCGCCGAATCGGTCGCCGAACGCGCACTCTCGACGCTGATGCTCGTCCTGTTCCGGGTCGCCTTCGCCGGCCTCGCGGCGGGCCTGATCTCCTGGCTCGCGGCCCCGGCGGCCGTTGTCGGTCGATACCTGCTGACCGCCGGCCTCGCCGGCATCATCGCCATGCCGATCCTGCGGCTGCTCGCCGCGATGGCCGCCGCCGTGCGCACGCGCGACCGGGTCCTGCTCGGCGCCACGCTCGCCGTGATCGCCATCCTGTTCGCGCTCACGCTGCGTGATGCGGCGCGGCTTGGATAGAAGCAGAGTTCACTGTCACGCTGCCATCACAAGAAGAGCACAGAAGGAGAACGAGAGAACGGGAGAAGGGCTTCGGTTCTTCAACCCAGAAGAAATTCTGCTCCCCTGCCCCCCTTCTCCTTTGATCTCTTGACGCCTATCGGGGTGTGAGAGGGTACGGGGCCACGATTGGCGGACGACCCGCTACATCGCTTCGTTGTGTTCGTAGGCCTCGGGGCTCGTGGGGATCGTGTCCAGCGGCACCGTTTCCACTTCCTTCAGGCGATCATGCGCGGCGGCGCGCATTTTCTCGAGCAGCTCCGCGATGCGCTGGGCCTGGCGGATCACGGTGGCGAGGTCGCGTTGCAGCGCGGGATCCGGATAGCCGCGCTCCAGCAGGTCGCAGTGACCGACGATGATCTGCAGTGCGCTGTTGATCTCGGTGGCGATGGACAGCATGACGTCGGCCATCGCCTCGATCGTGCGGTACCGGCCGAGGCGCATGTGCAGCTGCTGCGCGACATGGGCGACGGCGAGGATCTCCGCGATCGGGCGCAGCGTCTCGATGTGGTCGGGCACGAATGCGTGCTCCGCGCGCGCCACGACGTTCAGCGTGCCGACGCCGCGGCCGTTCGAGATGAGCGGCAGCACCAGCGCGGACTTGAATCCGGCCGTGTGGATGACGTTGACGTCCAGGAACTCCGCGGCCGCGTCCTTCATGTCCTCGACGAGCAGCGGCTCGCCGCTCCGGACGACGCTGCCGATGGCGGTGCTTTCCACCTTGAAGACGACGTCGGGGCGTGGACGGGCGCGGCGCTCGTCTTCCTGCACGCGGGCAGTCGAGGTCTCGAACTCCTGGCCGTCTTCGGAGAGCAGCGCGAGGCCGACACGGTCGCACGGCACGAGGCGCGCGATGCGCAGCGCCAGCGCCTGGAAGGTCAAGGGTACGTCCACCGAACGCGCCACGATCTGCAGCATGGCGTTCTGCGTCTGCAGCTGGGTGACCTCGTCCAGCGTCGCGCGGTGCGCGTGTTCCCTTTCGGTGAGCCGATCCGTCAGATGGCCGATGCGGCGGGAGGCGATGACCGCGAGCGCGAGCGTCACGATCCAGCCCGCGACCACTTGAACGATCGCAGCCGTGGAGATGGCGACGCGGCCGGCCCACAGCCAGATGCCGACATGCACCACGGCCATGGAGAGGACAAGTCCCCAGACGAGCCACCTGCGGGCGTGCTCCTTCGATCGGCGCTGGTCATCCACGATCGGGGGAATCATACCCTCTCCGCAAAGAACATCTGCAGCGCCGCGCGGCGATCCGCGGCCGGGACCAGGGGAAACGTGTCGAGGACGTGCGCGAACCGGGCGTGGGTCAGCCCGTAGAGGCGTGCGACCATCGCGTTCAGTTGGGCATATGTCTGCGGCTCGTAGGTCCGGGAGAGCGACTGGCTGAGCCGCGCAATCTCGCGAAAGTGCGCACTCGCGCTCGGCGGCTTCGGAACCGGCAGGCGCGCGATGATGCCCGCGGTGACATGGGTGGTCACGCGCATCCGCACGAGGTAATTCGCCACATAGCTGTTGAACACCCCGCACAGGAAATGCTGCGTCTCGTCGTCTAAGGAGTCCTTCAGGCAGAAGACGGTGTGCGTGGTGACGACCCCCGCAGGAACGATGGCCGCGATCAAGGTCGTGCGGTTGGTGGACGAGGCCACTTCACGATAGCCGAGACGTGCCCGGCGGAACGTGCGCTCGCCATCGAGCAGCCGCCTCGCAACGCCCGGTGCGATCCGGTAGCGGGACGCATCCGTGTCCACACCGAACGCCCGGATTTGCTTGCCCTCGATCACCGGCAGCCCCGAGGCGGATTCGGCAAAGTGCGGCCGATCGTCGGTGGCATTGAGCTCGCGGCCGAACCTGATGCCCCAGCCGTCCGGGTCGCCGGCGGCCGGCACCTCGAACGTGATGTGCGACACGATCTCGAGGTCCACCTCCGTCCGGATCTCCGGTACGGCCAGGCTCTCGCCGGCAACCCGCTCGATCAGCTCCATTTTGAGGGTGATGGTCCCTGCGGATGGCCCGACGCCCGTATCCGGAATGCGATCGAGCAGCTCCGGCGAACGTACCCCCGGCCGGGCGAATAGCGAGGCCGTGGCGCCAGCATTGGTGAAGGTCAAAAGCAGGAACTTCACGCTGCGATGGATGGGAAAGATCCCCTCGCGGTTGTCGAGCGTCGTGTACGTGTCGATGGCGGTGCGCTCGAAGATCGTTCGGCGCAGCCGCGCGCTCGATTGATCGGTGCCGAAACCGGACGGCAGGACTAGCCCGACGCGGCCGCCCGGACGCACCAGCTGCAGCGATCGTTCGACGAAGAGCTGATAGAGGTTGGCGTGACCGTGTCCCTGGAGCCGGTAGACGGCAGAGCCCCGCACGAAGGCCCGTAGCTCGCGCGTGCCGGTGCGAGCCCCTTCGTGCCGCAGCATCTCCCACGGCGGATTTCCCACGATCGCGTCGAAGCCGCCGTCGGCGCACCGCCCGCCGCGCTCGTCGTGGAAGACCTCGGCGAACTCGAGGGTCCAGTGAAAGAAACGTTCGGTCGAGGCGATCGACGCGGCGCTCGTGAGCAGCGGCTCGGCGAGGTGCGCCGGCAGCGCGCTGCCGCCGTGCAGCACGTGATCCAGAAGCGCGCGAAACGTCCCGGTTCCCGGGGCGCGATCCGGTCGATCGAACCACGCGGCGCACCAGGTGTCGGCCGCCAGTCGCCAGCGATCGAGTGCGCCGCCCGGACGGGTGAGCGCCGCGAGCGCGCGCTCCTTGCCACGAACCTGTTCGATGGTGTCGTCGGGGGTGTGCGCGATCGCCAGCCGAGTGCCCACCGCGGCACGCAGCGCCGCCTCCAGCGCCTCATCGTCAAAAAGCGGGAGATCGCGGGCCCGCGCGGGTCCGCGCCCGGGAGCGGGCTGGCGGAGGATCTCGTCGATCGAGGCTCCTACAAGGCTGTTGCCCGCCCGCAGGTGATGATCGAGGAATGTGAGCGGCTTGTCGCCCGACAGCGTGGCCAGCCAGAGCGAGAGCCGTCCGAGCTGCACCGACATCGGGTTGATGTCGACACCAAAGAGGCAGCGCTGGGCGACGGCGCGCCGGAAGGCGGCGCGGTCGTCTTCGGTGATGTCGCCGGGCGTCAAGGTGCCTTCGTTCAACAGCGCCTGCTCGTACGCGCTGGCCAGGTACCGGCACGCGGCAACGAGAAACGCGCCGCTGCCCATGGCCGGATCGAGAATGCGGAGCGCGAGAATCTGCTCCGGTGTCTTGTCCTGGACCGCAGGAGCGAGAGTGCGCCTCACGACGAACTCCGTCAGAGATCGCGGCGTATAGAACGAGCCGGTCGCCTTGCGACGCCCGGACGGCACGAGGACCGCAGTCGCGCCTGTCGTACCGGCGGCGAGGTCGTAGTCGAGCAGGTGTTCGTAGACCGCACCGAGCTGCTCCACGCCGAGGTCCGCGTATGAGATGCGGTCGCGCCCGTGCTCGCCCTCGCGCGTGGTGAGAGCGAGCAACGCCTGCGCGACGATCCGATCGTCCAAAGGCACGGCATCGGCGAGCGGCGCGTCAGCCGGAGAAAACAGGCGGCCGTTGAACGGCGGGACACGCAGCGTGCCGGCGCGGCAGCCACGATGTGCAAGACGCGCGATCGCCTGCAGGGCTTCCCACAAGCCGGACGGCACCACCGCACGGTTCAGCGGCGCGCACAGCGCCTCGACCGTGTAGCCGTCCCGATACACAGGGTGCCAGGTCGGCACGAGCGCACGCGCTTCAGCAAACAGGAGGAACAAGACGCGGTACACGACAACGAGCGACTCGTCGAGAAGGTGCGCCCTGGCCTGCTTTCGCGAGACAGCGCGAAATGCCGCCACGAAGTGCAGGAGCGCCTGGTGCACGCCTTCCCGCAGCGCGCGGCGCACGCCGACGCGATGCTTCTCCGACATCGACACCACGGCGTCGAGTACTGGCAACGTCGATGGCGATGCCGCGCCTGCGACGCTGAGCAGCCCGCACAAGACGCGCCGGGAACGCTCGTCCTCGAGCGCGATCGCGAGGTCGAACTCGGCGTACCGGCGCGCGTACGTGCGCTCGACGTCGAGGATGCGGACCGCCGTGCCCGTCACGCACAACGACCACCTGAACCCGTGCGCGAGGCCGCGGTGCACGGCATGCCGCCAGACGCCGGCTGGCGTCTGGCCCCACGCGGTGACGATCAGTGCGGCCAGCGGCGCACCACCCACGTGCAGCAACCCGTCGACCGTGCCGCCCGCGCCCGTCAGCGGGATGACCTCGAATCCAAGCGCCCTCACCAGCGGTTCGGCGACGAGGTCAAACACCGTCCTGGCAGCGGCGGTGGGACCCAGGCGCGAGCGGATGCTGGCGTGCCACATTCGCAGCCGGTCGCCTCCAGGGGCCGGCAGAGGAATCGAGACGCCGCGTCCCATGCCACCGAGAGCCTGCTCCAGCGCATCGTGCGAGAGCAGGGATCCGGAAAGGCCCGCGATCACCTCACCACCCTCCAATCCACACGGCGTGAACCTCATACCGCCACTGAATCGGAGCGGCGTCCGCATCTCCTGCCGTCCCCGCAGGTTCCCGATCCGGCATTGGCCCGTAACGCGAACCATGGTCTCGTGTGCCGTGCAGGTCGGGCG
>JBOGIX010000355.1:0-2720 GCA_050744685.1 Vicinamibacterales bacterium
GTACAGCGACCCGTCGCGGCCGCCGGGACGCTCGAGCACGATGGTCCGTACCGGCCGCCCGGCCTCCACCATGAAGTGAAACGTGTTGTCGCGCGTCATCGCATCCTCTGCGAGCTTCACGCTGGCGCGGATCTCGGATCCGGTCACGGTGACGGGCGCGAAGGTCGCCGAGGCCGACGCGTTCGGCTCGACGTTGACGCGTTGGGTCTGTACGGCGCGCCCGTCGATCTCCAGCGTGACGTCCACGCCGTCGCGCTTCTTCGGCCCGTGATTCGCCACGCCGGCCGTGACGGTCACGCGCTCCTGATCGGAAAACGTCGAGCGCTCGAGCGCCACGGGCGTCACGGCCAGGTTCGCGGTTTCGGCGTCGCCGATCGCCACCGGCGTCAGCACCGTACCGTCGGGCAGCCGCACGCCGTCGGCGCCGCGCCAGCCGCCGCGCTGAAAATCGCTGACGAGCACCACCTCGCGGCGCGGCAGCTTCGACTCGGCCAGGATGCTGCCGGCCAGCTTCAACACCGGCCCGAAATGGGTGGCGCCGGAGGACAAGGTGGCGGCCGCGAGCGCCGACTGCAGGCGGCCCTTGTCCGACGTCGATCGCAGCGCGACGTCGGTGCCCGAGCCGAAGAACACGATCGACGCCCGATCCGCCGCGCTCATGCCATCGATGGCGCGGCGCGCTGCGGCCACCGCGCGGGTCCAGCGGTCGCCGTAGCCCATGCTGTACGAGCGATCGACGAGAATCACGAGCTCGCGCGCGCCGCCCGCGGCTGCCGCCGCCGGATCGGCACCGCGGAAGAACGGCCGCCCGAACGCCAGCACGATCAGCGCGAGCGCGGCAAGCCGCATCATCAGCAGCAGCCAGTGACGGATCCGCCGGCGCTGCACCGACTGGTAGGGAATCCGGCGCAGGAACATCAGCGACGGAAACTGCACCACCTGCTTGCGCTCCCGCTGGATGAGATGCAGGAACACCGGAATCGCCAATCCGGCGAGCGCGACCAGGAAGAGTGGCGCCAGGAACGACATCACCGCGTCCTCATCAGCCGCTCGCGCGCGCTGAGATACCCGAAGAGCGCGTGATCGAGCGGCGTCGAGGTGTTCACGAGCGTATAGTCGACGCGATTGGCGCTGAAGCGCTCGGTGAGCGCGGAGATGTGCGCCTGCACCAGCTCACGATACTGATCGCCGAGCGCCTCGGGCACCACCGGGATCTGCTCACCGCTCTCCAGGTCCTCGAACGCCGAGGGATCGGCGTATTCGAAATCGAGCTCGGCCCGATCGAGCAGGTGAAACACGATCATGTCGTGTCCGCGGAACCGCAGCGGCGCGATCGCCTCGAGCACGGCGTCCGGCTCCTCGTAGAGATCCGACACCAGCACCAGCACGCCGCGCCGCCCGAAGTGCTCAGCGATCTTGTTCATCGGCTCGCGCAGCGACCCCGGATTGGCGGGCTGCAGGCGATCCAGCACGTGCAGGGTGACCTCCATGTGCTTGGCCGACGGCGGCACGAACTCGACGATGTCGTTGTCGAACGCGACGAAGCCGACGCGATCGCGCTGCCGGTGCACCAGATACGTGAGGCACCCGGCGAGCATCCGGCCGTAATCGAGCTTCGTCATGCCCTCGCTGCCGAAGCCCATGGACTTCGACACGTCGAGCAAAACGGCGAAGTTCGAGTTCGAGTCGGCCTCGTACTCCTTGATGTAGAAGCGATCCGTCCGCGCGAACAGGCGCCAGTCGACGCGGCGGATGTCGTCCCCCGGCACGTAGCCGCGGTGCTCCGCGAAATCGACGGACGCACCGAAGTAGGGCGACCGGTGCAGGCCGTTGATGAAGCCGTCCACGACCGAACGCGCCACGAGCTCGAGGTTGCCGATCCGCGCCAGGACCTTCGGATCGACGAACCGCGCCCCGGGGATCGACGCAGCGGAGACCGTCGTCATCTCACATTCCGGACCGGGGCACGGGCACCCCTTCGAGCAGACGGTCGATCAGCGTGTCGCTCGTGATGCCTTCCGACTGCGCATGGAAGTTCGTCAGCACGCGGTGCCGCATGACCGGATGCGCGAGCGCGCGGATGTCGTCGTAGCTGACGTGATAGCGCCCGCTGGTCAGCGCACGCGCCTTCGCCCCGAGCACCAGATACTGTGCCGCGCGGACGCTGGCGCCAAAAGCCACCCACTTCTTCACGCTGTCGGGAATGGTCGGCGACTTCGGCCGGCTCGCCCGCACCAGGCTCAGCGCGTAGCGCATCACCGGCTCGGCCACCGGCACGCGCCGGACGAGGCGCTGGAACGCAATCAGATCGGCGCCGCTCACCGGGCGCTCGTAGTGCGGATCCTGCAACCCCGTCGTCGTCCGCACGACGTCGAACTCTTCGTCTTCCGGTGGATGGTCGATGACGATATGGAACATGAAGCGATCGAGCTGCGCTTCGGGCAGCGGGTAGGTGCCCTCGAGCTCGATCGGGTTCTGCGTCGCAAAGACGTAGAACGGCTCGTCGAGCTGATAGGTGCGCCCCTGAATGGTGACGCGATGCTCCTGCATCGCCTCGAGCAGCGCCGACTGCGTCTTCGGCGGCGTGCGGTTGATCTCGTCGGCGAGCACGATGTTGGCGAAGATCGGTCCCGGGGCGAACACCATCTGGCGACGCCCGGTGGTGGCGTCTTCCTGGATGATGTCGGTGCCGGTGATGTCCGACGGCATCAGGTCGGGCG
>JBOGIX010000356.1:0-3175 GCA_050744685.1 Vicinamibacterales bacterium
CCGCTCGCTCGCGGGACAGCCGATGCTGGTCGCGGCGTCGCTGCTCTCGATCGCCGTCGCGATCGGGGCGAACACCACGATCTTCAGCGTCGCCGCCTCCCTGATGTTCGCGCGGCCGACCGCCCGCGCGCCCGAGCAACTGGTGCACATCCGCATGGGCGGCGGCAGCCACGTCTCACACCAGCAGTGGCGCGACCTGTCAGACAGCGGCGTGCTCGATGGCCTCACCGGCTTCAACATCGAGACGAACCTCAACTGGCGAAACGGCGACACTTCGATCAGCATCGTCCCGCTCATCGTCTCCGCCAACTTTTTCGACGTGCTCGGTGTCCCCATGTCGATGGGCCGCGGCTTTTCCGCGGCCGAGGCTCAGGCCGAGCGAGACCCTGCCCTCGCCGTAATCAGCCACGGATTCTGGCAGACGCGGCTCGGCGCCGATCCGTCAGTGATCGGGCGCACGCTGACGCTCAACGGACGCCCCTACACAGTGGTCGGTGTGCTGCCTGCCGACCTGCGATCGATCGTCGGCTTCGGCCTCGCTCCCGAGATCTACGTGCCGCTCGGCCGCAGCCTTGCGCCGGATCTGGACAGCGTGAACGCCGGCGCGATGCAGCTCGTGGGACGCCTGCGCGACGGGCAGTCGCTCGAGGCGGGGCGGGCGGCGATCGCCACGGTCGGAGAACGGCTCGCGGCGAAGTACGAGCAGCAGCGCTTCGGGCGGGTCGAACAGTTCGTCCGTGCCGGCTCAATGGAGCAAATCGGCAATCTGACGACAGTGGGCCTGTTCTTCGGCGTGCTGCTGGTTGCCGTGGTGCTGGTGCTCGCGATCGCCTGCGCCAACGTCGCCGGCCTGCTGCTCGCCCGGGCCACCGTGCGCGCGCGCGAGATGGCCGTCCGCGTCGCGCTTGGCGCGACCCGGCGTCGGCTGATTCAGCAGCTCCTCACCGAAGGTTTCTGGATCGCGATCGCCGGGACCGTCGGCGGCCTGCTGCTGATGCAGCTTCTGACGATGATGCTGGCGAAGGTGTCGTTGCCGCTGCCCGTGCCGCTCGAATTGCAGACGCGCATGGACGGCCGGCTGCTCGCCTACACCGTCGTGCTCACCATGGCCACCACCGTGCTCTGCGCGCTGGCCCCTGCGCTACAGGCGACGAAGCGCTCGCAATGGCCGGCGCTCAGGCAGGGCGACGGACGGAGCACGGGGCGCTGGTCCCTGCGCAACGCACTCGTCGTGTGCCAGTTGGCCGTAGCGCTGGTGCTGCTGACGACCGCATCGCTCTTCGTCCGGAACCTCGCACGCGCTCAGAGTCTGAACCCTGGCTTCGATACCGAGAACACTCTGGTCGGTCTCGTCGGCTTCGTCGAGGGACGCTACACCGACGAGACGCGGACGGAATGGCTGGAACGTGCCGTCGAGCGGGCGGCAGCGCTGCCCGGCGTTGCGGCTGCAGGCTACGCATACGGCGCCCCCCTTACCGTCCGGAACGGCATGAGCACCGGCGCCGATCTCACGCTCGAGGCAACCGGTGCGACATTCCATGCGGGCTACCACACCAACTTCGTGGGCCCGGGCTTCTTCAGCGCAATGGGCATCCCCATCGTCAAGGGGCGCGCGTTCCGGCGCGAAGACAGGCCGGGTGCGCCAGCGGTCGCGGTCGTGAATGAGGAGTTCGTTCGCCGGTATCTCGGTGATGTCGATCCCATCGGCCAGCGGCTGCGCCTTCCCGGCCCCCGCGATGTCACCTACTCCGTCGAGATCGTCGGCGTCGCCGGCAACCACAAGGTCCGATCGATCGGCGAGGAGCAGGGGGCGGCTGTTTACGAGGCGTACGCGCAGCGCTCACACAGACAGCGTGTCGCCCACCTGTTCGTGAGAACACACCCGGGCGCCGCACTGGCCCCGCGGGAGATCGCCCGGGCGCTCGCGGCGCTCGACAGCTCGACGGCGGTGGAGGTGAGCACCATGCGCGACACGCTGGCGTTCGCGTTCATGCCGAGCCGTTTGGGTGCGGCACTGCTCGGCGCGCTCGGAGTGCTCGGCCTGCTGCTGGCGATGGCAGGGCTGTTCGCCGTGGTGTCTTACTCGGTCAGCCGGCGCACGGGGGAGATCGGCATCCGGATGGCGCTCGGCGCGGACAGCTGGCGGGTGACGCGGCTCGTGTTGCGCGACGCCGCAGTGCTGACCGTCATCGGCGCCGCTGTCGGCCTGGCCGCATCGTGGTTCCTGACGCGGCCGCTGGCCCTGTTCCTCGTCACGGGTGTCGGCGGCGATCCGCTCGCGTTTGCCGCTGCGACCACACTGCTCGTGGCCGTCGGCCTTGCCGCCGCATGGCTTCCGGCACGACGGGCGGTGCGCATCGATCCGCTCACCGCGCTGCGGTGCGAATAGCCGGCCGGCGTCGACCCGGGGATTACCGTGAGGCGCGAGGGTCGATGTTGCCCGCCTGCAGGCCTTCGAACACCCATGTCACCGAACCGAGCGTGGGCGTGGGCGTGCGCGTGGCCGGGGCGGGCGCCACGGCGTCCTTGGCAGGCGCGCGCTTCTTGCACTCCTTCGGCGTCTGTTGCGGCAGGGATTGACCGTGCACCGAGACCATCGAGATGAGCGCGTTGAGCGCCAGGCCGGCGACCAGCCCGATCACCGCGGCCTGCAGGACCCTCAACCATGTGGGGGCGCCGTCGAGCGGTGTCTCGTCGGGCGGGAGGTGCAGATCGTCGGTCATGGCGCGTACCCTTCCTGCGTTCGGGCGTGCCGCCGGCAGGCGGACGCTCCAGGATGAATCCTCAGACTACTTCATCCCGGCCGTCGGATCTGTGAAATTTAGAAGAAAGGCACGGCGCGCCTCCACGAAGCTCTTCAGGCTGTTCTCCGGGCCGTCGAGGCCGGCCTGAAAGGCGTCGTAGCTGTACAGCTTGCGCGTATCCAGCTTCACCTCCTCGGCGATCAGCCTCTGGTGCGCCGCGAGCATCGGCCCCAGCTTTTTCCAGTCGAGCCAGCGCTGGGCGATGTCGCGGACGCAGGCGAGATAGCGCGCGCGTAACGCCGGGACGGCCAGGAGCTTCGAGCGGAGCGGCTTGGTGGCATCGTCCATGCCGATGAGCGGATCGAGATCGGCCGTCGCCCGCGCGCCGAACCGGCCACCGCCGGGTGGCGGAAACGCCGTCACGACGGTGC
>JBOGIX010000357.1:0-7257 GCA_050744685.1 Vicinamibacterales bacterium
ACGCCGATCGATCTGCGCCAGCTTCGCACGTCGAGCGGCGCAGAGCTGCGGGTCACGCTGCCGATGCTCGGCGTGCCCTTTCGCCTGATCTATGCGTGGAACGTGTACCGCGACACGTTTCAACCGGCCCGGACGTTCCGGTTCGCGGTAGGTACGACGTTCTAGCGATGCTCCGCCTCGCCAGAGCTCGCTGCCTTGGTGGCGCCGCTGACGCGCGCGCAGAACGAGATCCATTCACACCTGGAGGGAAGATGCTTCGTTTGACCCGAGGCGGGGGCCTGCTGTGGCTGCCTGCTGCCGTTGTGCTCGTTGCCGCCTGTCAGTCGCCGACCGATCCCGACGACACGCCCGATGTCGATGATTTCCTGGAATACACAGTCGCCCCTGCGCCCATCGCCGCGGCCGAGTCCGATGACGGCCGAACGTATCGAGTCGTTCGCGGCAACAACCAGCCCGACGACATTTTGAGGTACGACTGGAAGGCGTCCTTCTCGCTGACCGTTCGGCTGAACGACAAGGCAGACGATGAGGACTATCTGACCTTCCCCGTGGAGCTCACCTCGGCCAGCATCGCCGTCAAGCAGGCATCGGGCGGCATCGTCACGTCGCCGACCGGTGGAGAGGTCGAACACTCGGAGTACGTCGTGACGCGGTCGACGTCGAAGGTATTCGGCGCGGTCGACGCCAGCAACACGCTCGACATGGACGTGTGGTACGACCTGCCCAGCTTGCGCAAGGAGGCGTTGTTCACCGTCACGCTCACTTTTCGCGACGAGGACGGCGTCACGTTCACCAAGGTCATCGATGCCCTGGTAGCGCCGTAGCGTGGAGGAACGACGCGGCCTGGCGGCAGGCGGACGCGATAGACGAAACTGTATTATCTTTGCCCAGTCATGCGCGGGTGGCGGGCGATCGGGGCGGCCGCGGCGGTGTGCGCCGCGAGCGTGGTGGTGCTTGCCGCGCTCCTCGAATTTCTCGCGCCCGACCTCTCCTACCAGATCAAGGATCGGACGCGCGAGCTCGTGTCCGGGGATCGCGGCCGCAAGCTCCGCATCGCGCTTGGCTCTCCCTCCGGGTCCGCGTTTCGGATCGGGAGCGTGCTGAATCGCTACCTGAAGGAGCGCGCCGGCTACGAACTGGAGCTGGTCGTCTCGGTCGCGCCCGGGAACGTCCGCGCGCTGCTCGATCCGAAGGAGCGCATCGATCTCGCCAGCATCAACAGCGCAGATGACGAAGCAGCGAAGCCGGGCGGCGTGTACGGGCTGGCCGCGCTCGAGCCACAGTACTTCTTCGTCATCGTTCCGAACGAGAGCCCCGTGCAGGAGTTCCGGGATCTGTCCGGCCCGGTGAATCCGGGTGTACGTGATGCCGGAGACCCGCCGACGCTCGGCGAACGGGTGCTCGACTATTACGGGTTGACCTCATCGCGTTCGCGCGACGCGGCGGCCCGGCGTGTGTCGATCGTGCGGCCGAATCAGGGTAACCTGGCAGACTTCGAGGCCGGGCACATGACCGCGTCGACCAGGACGCAGTCCCTGCACACCGATCTCGTCGGCAACATCCTGCAGACCGGCCAGTATCGGCTCGTGCCGATTCGCGATCACGAGGCGCTCGCCCATGCCCTGCCCGGAACCAGGCCTGCGGTCATTCCCCCGGGACTCTTCGGACCGGAACGGCGAATTCCGCCGGCGCCGGTGCCCACGATCACCGTCACCCAATTGCTCGTCGCGCGCGGCGATCTGCCAGGCCGGGTGGTGCGCGACATCCTCGGTGTCATCTACGATCCGCGCTTCGCGCGCGACATCCAATACGAAGTCACCGAGGAAGCCGGCCGCCGGATCGGCAGCGTGCCGCTGCACCCGGCCGCCGAGATCTATTACCACCGCAACGATCTGCCGACGTCAGACCGCCTCGGACGCATCTCGTTCGTCGCGTCGGGGATCGCGGCCCTGATCGCCGCGATCCAGTTCATCTCGCGCGTCCGGCGCAACGAGCGCGTGCGCAGCCGGCACCGGCTGCTCGCCACGGAGCTCGCCAAGCTTCAGGGGATTCGGCAACGTCTCGACGAGACGCCGGATCCGGAGGTCGCGCGCACGCTCATCCGCGAGGCGGACGATCTGCTCTGCGAGGCGGAACGAGATGCGGCGGCCGGCCTGCTCGACACCGAAGGCATCCAGGCGCTGCGCTCCTTGCATCAGGTGTGCTGGCGGGCGCTCGAGCAGCGCAGCGGACGGTCCGTCGCCAGTTCGTTGGCCACGATTCCGCCCGCCACCGCGTCGCCCCAATCCACGCCCGGCACCGACGCCGCCGTCGTCTCGGCCGCAGGCTCGTAAGGATCGCCCTCGACTAGGTGCTCACTGCCTTGTTCGTCACCTTCTCGCGCCGCCGATCGAAGAAGAGCACGTCGTTCTCGCGGTAGGCCTGCACGCCCATCCCGATCGCGGCCATCGCCTGGTAGCCGAGCCGCGCCGGCAGGTTCGGCTCCTTCCGCGAACGGACGCAGTCCAGGAAGTTGTCCATGTGCGGGTGCGATCCGCGCGCGAACGGCTGCACCTCGACCTTCAGCGTGTCGCCGCCAGCCTTCTTCACGAACTCGTCGCGGTATTCCTGGTCGGGCACGATCTCCATCTGCGTGTTGCTCAGGTTCTCGCTGTTCTGGCCGATGAAGAGCGTGGCCTGGCTGCCATGAATCACCAGCGGCGCGCCGACGCCGCTGCCGACCGAACAGGCCAGCTGCATCGTCCATTTCGGATAGTCTACGTTCATGAAGAACGTGTCGGGCACCTCGCGATCCTTCTGGAGATAGATGCCGCCCGAGGCATTGACTCGAAGCGGAAATTCGCCGCCGATCGCGACCAGCAGCGGCGACACGGTGTGGTAAAAGAGGTCGGTGGCGATGCCGCCCGAGTAGTCCCAGTAGTGCCGCCAGCGGAAATAGCGCTCCGCGTCGTACGGACGCTTCGGCGCCGGGCCGAGAAAGGCTTTCCAGTCGAGCGTCTTCTCGTTCGCATCGGGGTCGATCGCGTAGTTCCACTCGCCTCGCTGGTTGCGATTGCGGCCGAAACCTCCGGAGGCCCATACCACCTGCCCGAGCAGGCCGTCCTGGATCGCCTTGCGGGCCTTCCAGAAATGATCCATCGAGGTGTATTGACTGCCGACCTGGAGGATCCTGCCGCTGGCCTGCACCGCTTCGGCAATCTCTCTGGCCTCGTCGACCGTGTAGGTCATCGGCTTCTCGAGATAGACGTCCTTGCCGTGGCGGAGCGCCTCCATCGCGTGCGCATGGTGCCAGTGATCCGGCGACGAGATGACGACGACGTCCACGTCTGGCCGCGCGCAGAGTTCGCGATAGTCGTGGTACACCGACTTCTCGTCGACGCCGGTCGCCTCGCGGGCGCGCTGCTTCCGCTTGTCCCAGATGTCGTTGACCGCCACCGGCTGGACGTCGCCGTGCTCCTTGTTCCGCTCCATGACGCGGCGGATGTGCGAATTCATCCGGCCGCCGCAGCCCACGAAGCCGACGTTGATGCGATCGTTCGCGCCGGGCACACGCGTGCTGGCGGGCGACGGCGTCTGCCGTGGCATCGCCTCTACACCTCGATCGGCCATGACCGCGCCTGCGGCAACCGCGCCGGCGCCGACGGTCCTCATGAAATCACGTCGCGTGCGATCGTGCATGCTCATGCCCCTCTCCAGACTGTTCACAGGCCGGTCTCTTTCGAGCTGACGGCGTTGCTCCACTCGCTGTCGTTCGCCTTCAGCCCGCCGGTGGCCTTCACCCGGTAGTAGATCTTGAACACTCTCGACATCAGCCGCTGGACGTCCACGTAGAACGTCAGCGGGCCTTCGTAGACCCGGCTCGCCTGGGCGAACAACAGTGTCGTCGAGCTCTCGAGGACGTAGCCTGTCGCGCCGTCAACCTTCGTCCAGCTCAGTCTCATCGTGGACTTGTCCTGCTTCAGGCCAAGCGCCGGAGCGCCGAGCGTCGTACGAAGTGTCGTGTCCTTCAGGAGCGAACCGAACGCCGGCGCGATCGGAACCATGAACACGTCCGTTACCACGTTGCTCCAGGCACTGTCGGGCTTGAAGACACCGCCGATCGCCTTGACCCTGAAATGCGACAGCTGCTGCAGGCTGTAAAGCATGTTGAGCGAAAGACGCCCGTATTTCGTCTCGCCGCCACGATAGACCTCCATCGGTTCGGTGAATCCTGGCGCCGCGCTCGCTTCCAACACGTACCCGGTCGCGCCGAGGATCTCGTTCCATGTCAGCCCCGTCACCGACCATTTCAACCTCGGCGCCGGCAGCGGTTCTCCTTTCGCCAGGGGCGTCCAGTTGAGCAGCGATGCGGCGAGCGCCGGCGTCGCCACTTTCGGATCGCCGGGATCGTAGCCGAGAAACCACTTGTTGTAGTCTTTCAGCGCAAAGTCCTTCGCCGCCCTGGTGGCCTTCGGGCTGGTCGCGGCCCCGGGCAGCCCGGACAGGATCAGGTCGAGATGCTTCGCGCGCTCGGGTCCCTTGATCTGGCCCGGCTTCAATGCGTCGTAGTTGGCGAGGATCGTTTCCGCCGCCTTCGAGAACTGCTCGACCGGGGTGGGCTCCGGGTTCTTTTTCTTGAAGTCCTGGAAGATCGGCCCGAGATCTGGAAGCGAGAACGTGGTCATGGCCGGGGACTTCGCCCGCGTGCGTGTGCGCTCGAGCCCGAGCTGCTTCATCAGGCGCCCGATGCCGTCTTCGTAGTCGAGGAAATCGACCGTGGTGAAGCGCTCGATCAGCCGCGGCGGCCTGGCCGCCTTTTCGATGATCGCCGAGACGATCTTCTCGGGCTTGGGGCTGTTCATATAGGAGTGGTGCGCGTGCCCGATCTCTTCCCGGACCGGCTTCGATTCCAGCGCCTTCTTCGAGATCAGGACGATGAAGGTCTCCGACTCGCTGATCCAGTCCAGCACCTGCTCCCAGCTCGGTTTGCCGATGATCGCGGATTCGCGAAACTGAAAAGCCTCTGCTCCGGCGCGCACCATGTCGCTGTAGACCGACTCCGCGGTCCTCAGATCGTGCGTCGAGTAGCTGATGAAGATTTTCACCGCCGGCTCCGGTGGCTCATTGTAGCGCCGCTCCTGACGGTCGTCGCGCTATCCGGCCTCGCGGCGCCGGTCGGCGGTCAGGCGCCATCCCTGGCGGACCGGTTCGTCCTGCCAGACGACCTCGAGATCACCCTGTGGGCGGAATCCCCGATGCTCTTCAACCCGACGAACATCGACATCGATGCGAAAGGCCGGGTCTGGGTCGCCGAAGCCGTCAACTACCGCAGCTTCAACACGGCGAAGGACGCGCCACTCACGCACGCGGCCGGCGATCGCATCCTGATTCTGAGCGACACGGACGGCGACGGCCGGGCCGACAACGTGAAGGTGTTCGTGCAGGATCGCGATCTCCGCGCCCCGCTGGGTCTCGCCGTCATCGGCAATCGCGTCGTCGTGTCGGCGTCGCCCAACCTGATCGTCTACACGGACGAGAACCAGGACGATGTTCCCGACAGGAAAGAGGTGCTGCTCAGCGGGTTCGGCGGGTTCGATCACGATCACGGCCTTCATGCGCTCGTCGCGGGGCCTGACGGCCGCTGGTATTTCAACGCCGGCAACGCAGGACCGCACGTCGTGACCGATCGATCGGGACGGACGCTGCGGGCGGACAGCTTGTACACGGGCGGCACGCCGTACAACCTGAAGAACGAGGGAGGCATGGTCAGCGACGACGGGCGTGTCTGGGTCGGCGGCCTGGCGCTCCGGATCGAGCCGGACGGGACGAGACTGGGCGTGCTCGCGCACAACTTCCGCAACGCGTACGAACTGGCGATCGACTCGTTTGGCGATCTCTGGCAGAACGACAACGACGATCAGGTGATGGCCTGCCGTACTACCTGGCTGATGGAAGGCGCGAATGCCGGTTATTTCAGCGCCGACGGCACGCGGTTCTGGCAGGCCGACCGAAGGCCCGGCCAGGATACGTTCGCCGCGCATTGGCATCAGGACGACCCCGGCGTACTGCCGGCCGGCGACAACACCGGCGCGGGCGCCCCCGCCGGAATCATGCGGTACGAGAGCGATCTGCTCGGCCCGCGCTATCGTGGCATGTTGCTCAGCGCCGAGGCCGGCCGGAACGTGATCTTCGGATATCACCCGAAACCGCAGGGCGCAGGGTTCACCCTCGAGCGAAGCGACTTCCTGTCCAGCGTTGCCGCGCCGAACACCAACTACATCTGGAACCACGTCGATCAGGATCGGCGCAAGTGGTTCCGGCCGAGCGATGTCGCCGCCGGCGCCGACGGCGCGATCTACATCGCCGACTGGTACGACCCCGTCGTCGGCGGCCATCAGATGCGCGATGGGCGCGGGTACGGACGCATCTACCGAATCGCTCCAAGGGACCGCGCGCTGACCGTACCCGCAATCGATCTCGACACGACTGACGGACAGATTCAGGCGCTGCTCAGCCCGGCGGTGAACGTCCGCAGCGCCGGTGTCGAGCGTCTCGTCGGCCAGGGCGCGCGGGCGCTTCCCGCCGTCACGCGCGTGCTCGCCGATCGCAACCCGTATCACCGCGCCCGTGCGGTGTGGGTCCTCGCGCGCCTCGGCGCCCCGGGAGAACAGGCGGTCGCACGGCTGCTCGATGATCGGGACCCGCAGATGCGCATCACCGCCTTCCGTGCGCTGCGGCGTGTCAAGGCGTCGGTGCTCGAAGAGATCCGCAAGCTCGCCGCCGATGGCTCGCCCGCCGTTCGCAGGGAGGCTGCGGTCGCACTGCAGGGGATCCCCTTCCAGACGAGCAGGGAGATTCTGCTTACGCTGGCCGCTGGCTACGACGGCACCGATCGGTGGTATCTGGAGGCCCTGGGCCTGGCCGCGTTCGGCCACGAGGAAGCGTTCTATCAGGCGCTGATGCCCGTGCTCGGGCATCCCGATCCCCTCGCGTGGAGCCCGCGGTTCGCCAACATCGTCTGGCGGATCCACCCCGCTTCCGCAGTCGACGCCCTGCGAGCGCGGGCGGGCGCCGAGGGTCTGTCGCCAGCGGCGCGAACGCAGTCGATTGCCGCACTCGGCTTCGTCGACCATCCGCGGGCAGCGCAGGCGATGGCAGACCTGACCGAGAGTGCCAATCGCGATCTGGCGGCACAGGCCGCCTGGTGGCTGGCGTTTCGCAAGACCAACGACTGGCGTGCGTATCCCGTCGAAGGCTGGTCGACGGCCGCGGCCGACG
>JBOGIX010000358.1:0-2512 GCA_050744685.1 Vicinamibacterales bacterium
CTGCGGATGACGCGCAGCAGATCGCGCGTGTCGTAGAACAACCCGCGCGCGCCCTTGGCGAGGATCACGCGCCGCAGCACCGCGACCGCCAGGTGCGTCTTGCCGATCCCCGGAGGACCGATGAGGCACAAGCCGCGCGAGCTCGCCGGAAATTCGTCGGCGAAGCGCCGCGCCTGACGCACGGCGGTGACGAGCTTCTCGTTCGGGTAGATGACAAAAGAATCGAGCTCGCACTTGCGGTAGCGCGGCGGCACGCGCGCCTGGTCCAGCAGTCGAGTCGCGAGTCCTTCGCGCCAGCAATCGCACCGATCGACGCGGCGGACGCCATCGACTTCGACAGGCTTCCAACCGGTATCGTCGCAGAGTGGGCAGGACATGGGAGAGGGATTCATCTTACGACGAAACTGGGGACGTAAGGAACTGAGGAACCGGGGAAGTACAAAACTGAGTTCCTCAGCTCCTCAGTTCAAATAACTTCTCAACTCGTTCGCACGCTTCGATCGCCGCAGCTTCTCTTTGGCGCGCGATTCGATCTGCCGGATCCGTTCGCGCGACAGCTTGAGCGCTTCGCCGATTTCCTGCAGCGTTCGCATCTCGCCGTCGCGATCGAGGCCGAACCGCAGCTCCACGATTTCGCGCTCCTTGTCGTCGAGCTCCGAGAGTGCCGCCCTCACGCGCTCGACGAGCGATCGCCGTATCAGGTCCTCTTCGAGCGGTGGTGTGGCCGCCTCCAGCAGATCGCCGAGCTCGGGCCCGGCCTGGTCCCCTTCGCCGCCCGGATGATCGTTGAGCGACACGTCGCGGGCGCCGATGCGCAGGAGCGCTGCGACGTCAGCCTCCGACATGTCCATGTCTGCGGCGATCTCGCTCGACGTCGGAGCGCGCTCCAGCTGCTCGGTCAGTTCCGCCACCTCGCGACTGAGCCGCGCCGCCGCGCCCGACAGCTTCTGCGGCAGCGAGAACGCCCGCGTCTGCATCGACAGCGCATGCGTCAGCGCCTGGCGGATCCACCACACGGCATAGGTGATGAACTTGACGTTGCGCTCGGGATCGAACCGCCGCGCCGCTTCCATCAGCCCGAGATTGCCTTCGTGAATGAGATCGAGAAAGGACACGCCGAGCCCGCGGTAGCGCTTGGCATAGCTGACGACGAACCGGAGGTTGCCTTCGACGAGGCGGCGGAGCGCCTCGGGATCGCCGCCAGCCTGGATACGACGACCGAGCTCGCGCTCCTCGCCGGCGGTGAGCCGAGGCAGTCGCGCGATCGCGCGCAGGTAAGCCTGCAGCGCATCGGACTCGGACCCTGCGCCGGCTCCCTTGCGCATGACTGATTGTAGCGGAGAGCGTTCAGGGTTCGAGGTTCGGGTTCAGGATGCTCGGCCCAGCGTGCAACGTCCAGTGGGACCGTGCTGATCCCGCGAGACCGGCAGTGAGCGCCTCACCAGGTGAGAAGCGCGCGAGAAGCTGGAAGCCGGAAGCCGATTCAACTCGTCTCTTCGTGCACCGGCGCGGCCGCGGGGGGGTGCGACGCGCTTCGAACCAGGTCGGTCGGCGAGGACTTGACCATCGCGGTGCTGAGGCGCTGCTCCCAGTCGCCGATGCCGCGCGACAGCTCGCGCTTGACGTAGTCCATGAACTCGTTGACCTCGTGCTGCATCGCCTCGATCTTCCGCCGCATGTTGAGGATGATTTCCACACCGGCGAGGTTGACGCCGAGATCCCGCGTCAGCGACAGGATGGTCTCGAGCTGTTCGAGATCCTCCTCGGAATAGAGCCGCGTGTTTCCCTCCGTGCGTGACGGCTTCAGCAGGCCCTCGCGCTCGTAGAGCCGGAGCGTCTGCGGGTGGATCTTGTACTTCTGTGCCACCGCGCTGATCATGTAGTAGGCCTTGCCGCCGCTGCGCTTCGCCATCGTGTCGCACTCAATCTCTTTCGCGGGCTCGCGGGCTCGCAGGTTCGCGGTTCCGCCGGCTCGCGGGTTGGGCGTCGCGGGTCGCGGCTCGGAAACACGCCCCGCCCGGGTCACGCCCGCAATTCGCGTCTCACGTCTTCGCTGTTCCGCTGCCCGAACTCGCGCATCAGCTCGCGCGATCGGTCGTCGACGTTCGCAGGCAGCACCAGCCGGACCTCCACGATCAAATCTCCGCGCGTCCCGGCCATCGTCGGCACGCCGCGCCCCTCGATGCGAAAGTGCCGCCCCGCCTGCGTGCCCGGTGGAATGCGCAGCCGCAACGGGCCATCGATCGACGGCACCTCGATGCGCGCGCCGAGCACGGCCTCGTGCACCGCGACCGGCACTTCGATGTGCAAATCGTCCCCCTGCCGCCGGAACAGCGGATGCGGCGTCACCTGCACGGTCACGTAGAGATCGCCGTTGGCGCCTCCCTCCCGGCCGACATGCCCGGCGTGGCTGATTCGGATCCGGCCGCCGTCGGCCGTGCCCGGCGGCACGACGACCGGCACGGCGTCGCTGTGGACGACGCGCCCCTGTGCCGCGCACACGCTGCAGCGC
>JBOGIX010000359.1:0-4221 GCA_050744685.1 Vicinamibacterales bacterium
ACTACTGGCAGCCGAAAAGCATCGAACCGAAGGACGGGAAGGCGCTGAACGATTCCGTCGTGGCCCTGATCGACACGGGCGTCGATGACCGCACCTTCTGGAACAACGACACGCGCACCGTGAACGTGATCGTGTCGAACTACGGCCCTCGCAATCTCGTGGACGCGCCGCTGTCGTGGACGGTCACGTCGGGAGGCAGAACCGTCGGCTCCGGCACCGCGCGCATCAGCGTCCCGATGGGGAAGGTCAGCACGGTTGCGCAGGCCACACTGCCAGCCCTGCCGGGAAGTGAGGCACGCCAGCTGACGCTTGGCGTGGACGTGGCGGGGGTCTCGAGCAACTCGTGGTCGTTCTGGTCCTTCCCGCGCGGCGCGCGGCTGGAGAGCGCCGCAACCCCGGTGTTCTCCACAGTCAAATGGGCCGGCATCCGCCGGCTGTTTCCGTTCGTCCGGGAGAACCCGCCCGACCCGGGATCGAAGGGGCTCTTCATCACGTCGGTCCTGGACGATGCGGCCCTCGGCCATCTGCGCGGGGGCGGCCGCGTGTGGCTCCTGTCGGAGAAAGGCACAACGCAGGCGCGCGCGGAGGTCGCGTTCTTCCCCGCATCGGGCGGCGCGCTCGGCACCATGGTGCGTAACCATCCCGCCCTCGAAGGATTTCCTCACGACGGCTTCGGTGATCTGCAGTTCTTCAACCTGATGGATGGGGCCGTGCCGCAGCCGCTCGACAAGTGGGCCACCGGCCTCGAGCCGCTCGTGGGCGGCATCCGCACGACGGCGAGCTTCCTGAGCAAGTCGAAGGACCTCTCGCGGATCGGGTATGTCTTCGAAGCCCGCGTGGGCGAGGGACGGTTGCTCGTGAGCAGTCTGAGGTTTCGCGAACATCTCGACGAGGCTTATCCTGAGGCCATCGCGCTGTTCGACAGCCTGCTGCGGTACGCGACGGGGCCGTCGTTCAGCCCTGCGTTCGAAGCGGGGGCCGACCAGCTCGACGCGCTCAGGCCGCCGTCATAGCCGGCCCGCGAGCGCGGCTACTTTGCGGTCCAGCCGCCGTCGACAGGCAGCACCGCGCCGGTGATGTAGGACGCCTCGTCGGAGGCGAGGAACAACGCGGCCGTGGCGACCTCGCGGGCCGTCCCCACGCGCCCGAGCATGGTCTGGGCGCGCTGCCAGTCATAGTGCGGCTCGCCAGGTTTCGGGGAGATGCGAGTTTGAATGGGACCCGGGCAGAGCGCGTTGACGCGCACATTGTACGGGCCGTAGTCGTACGCGGCGCTGAGCGTGTACCCGATCAGGCCCGCCTTCGTGGTCGTGTAGGCGACAGAGGTGGGGCAGCCCACCATTGCCTGAATCGAGACGATGTTCACGATGGAGCCCTGCTGGCGGGCGATCATGTGCGGCAGCACGCGGCGCGTGACGTGATGCGTCCCGAGCAGCGCGACCTGGATGCACTTCTGCCATTCCTCGGTGGTCGATTCGACGATGCTGTGAAAATCGCCGAGGTAGGCAGCGTTGTTGCACAGCACGTCGACGCGGCCACCCTCGCCGGCCGCGGAGAAGACGGCCCGGTCGACGTCCTCCACGTTCGACACGTCCGCCGCGCAGAAGCGTGCGGTGGCGCCGCGTGCGCGAATGGCGGCGGCGACCGCCTCGCCGGCATCCGCGTCCACGTCCATCAATGTCACGTCCGCCCCTTCGTCGGCAAAGCACTCGCTGATGGCGCGGCCGATGCCGTGCGCGCCCCCCGTGACGATTGCGACGCGGCCGTCGAGTCTCTTCATATCGGGACGATTCTCGTCCGCGTGGCCGCGGGCGTCAACGCGCCGGCGCGGCTCCGCTCACGCCTCGTCCCGTACGCTGGACGGAGCCCGTGAGCGGACTCTTCGTCGAAGACTCTGGCTCAACAGAAAGGAGACCTGAATGCGCGCGTCGAATACCCCGTCGGTCCCGGCCCTCGTTCGGGGGCTGACGATCCTGGAGCGAATCGCCAGGTCGCGGCGCGGCCTGACGTTCGCGCAGCTCACCCGCCTGTTCGATTTCCCGAAGAGCTCCGTTCATACGCTGCTGCTCACGCTCGAGCGGGAAGGGTGGGTGCAGCGCGACACCGAAACGGCGCGTTATATGGTGGGCACGAAGATCGTCGATCTGGCCGGGACGACGGTCGACGGTGTCGTGCTGCGCGAGAAAGCCGCGCCGCTCCTCCACGCGCTCGCCGCCGAGCTCGACATGACGACCCACCTCGCTGTCCTCGACCGCGATGCGGTCGCGGTCATCGCGAAGATCGAGCGGGCCGGCCGTCCCCAGGTCGCGACCTGGATCGGCAAGCGCGTAGACGTCCACTGCACCAGTCTCGGCAAGTGCCTCATCGCGTACCTGAATGACGAGCACCTCGATCGGCTGATTGGTACTCGCCGGCTGCTCCGCCACAACGAGAACACGATTGTGTCGCCGGCGCTGCTGAAGCGCGAGCTCGCGCGCGTCCGCGCGGCAGACTACGCGTTCGATGACGAGGAGGAGGAGATCGGGATCAGATGCATCGGTGCACCGATCTTCAACTGGGAAGGAACCGTGGCAGCGGCGGTCAGCGTGACCGGGAGCGTCGGCCGGATCAACGCGGAAACGATCGAGGCGGTGGCGCAGCGGGTGAAGCACACCGCCCATGCGATCTCACACGAGCTGGGGTACGCGCGGGACTCTGCGCCGGCTAATCCTGACGCGGCATAACGACAACACGCCAGGGCCGCCAGGTGCCGGTGTCACAGGGCGCCCGCGCCAAAATGCCAAGGGTGCGGGGGCGTGGCGGGGAGCGTCTGCGCCGGATCCGGCGTCGCATGCGAGATGCTTCTTTCAGCGCACCGTAGTCCACGCGCAGTGTCCGTGCGGTGCGGTAGAGGCGCTGCGGACGCGCCGCGGCGACCGCCGCGTCCCAGAGCGCGGCCAGCATTGGAGGCATGGCGATGCCGACGCAGCGTGACAGTGAATGCGGTGGAATAAGATCCCCCAAATATGAACCTCGACCTCACATCGGAACAAGCCGCGTTTCTCCAGCGCGTGTCCGCGTTTGCGAGCGGGCGTGTGGCGGGGCGGGCGGGGGAGGTGGACGAAACGGGACGGTTTCCGCGCGATCTGGTCTCCGAGGCGGCGGCGCTCGGGTTGATGGGGGTCACGATCCCTGCCGCATCGGGTGGCGCCGGACTGGACTACGTCGCCTATGCGCTCGCGATTGAGGTCGTGGCGAAGGCGAGCGCGGTGGTGGCGGTGATCGCGGCGGTGAACAACTCGCTCGTGGCCGAGCCGATTGCGCGCTTCGGGAGCGACGCGCAGAAGGACATCTGGCTTCGCCGGCTCGCGTCGGGCGAAGCGCTCGGAGCGTTCGCGCTGTCGGAGGAGCACGCCGGATCGGATGCGGCCAATCAGCAGACGATCGCCCGGCTGGACGAATACGGCTACACGATCACCGGGCGCAAGGTGTGGGTCGCGAACGCCGAGGCCGCTGATGTCGTGATTGTCTTCGCGGCGACGCAGCCGGGTGTTGGCGGCCGTGGGGTGAGCGCGTTCCTGGTGCCGATCGACGCCCCCGGGCTGACGCGATCGTCGAGCGGAGCCTCGTTGGGCGTGCGCGGGCTCGGCTGCATGGATCTCGAGCTGAAGAACGTGCGCGTCGATGCGGACGCGCTGCTGGGATCGCCCGGTGAGGGCTTTCGCGTCGCCATGTGGGCCCTCGACGGCGGACGCGTGGCCATCGCGGCGCAGGCGCTCGGCGTCGGCCAGGCGGCGCTCGACGAGGCGCTCGACTACGCGCGTACGCGGGAGGCGTTCGGTCAGCCCATTGGCAACTACCAGGCGATCCAGTGGATGCTCGCGGACATGGCCACCGAGCTCGACGCGGCGCGCATGCTGACGCTCAAGGCCGCGGATTCGCGCGGCCGGCTCGCTGCCGGGCCGTCGGCCGCGGTGACGGTCGATGCGGCGATGGCCAAGCTGTTCGCCTCGGAAGCGGCGCATCACGCCGCCGACAAAGCGATGCAGATTCTCGCCTCGCGCGGCTACCGTCGCGGCTCGGTGGTTGAGCGCCTCTTCCGCGATGTGCGCGCCACCGAGATCTATCAGGGCACGTCCGAAGTGCAGCGGATGGTGATCGCCGAGAGCATCCTTTAACCGGGGGGCTGCGCCCCCTGGACCCCCCTACAGCGTCGCTCGCGGGGGCCCCTTGGCCCCGCTC
>JBOGIX010000360.1:0-2549 GCA_050744685.1 Vicinamibacterales bacterium
GTGCTGGATCCCGCGCTGAAACAGTTGCCCGAACGGTCGCGCCACAACACGCGCGTGCTCATTTCGCTCGGCGGCGGGCCGCGCGCCCGCCGTGCGGCAGCCATCGCGGACGCGATCGCCCGCGTGCAGCCCGATGCGGTGATTCGCGTCGTCGGCGGCTTCCTTGCCGATCTCGAAGGGCCGCCGCGCGATCGGATCACGTGGGTAGACGCGCCGCGCGGTCTGGGCGACGAGCTCTCGCGCTCCGACGTCGCCGTCCTGGGCGGCGGCATGTCGCTCTACGAGGCGTGCGCCCTCGGCGTGCCCGCCGTCGGCGTTCCGGTGGTCCGGGCGCAGGAGCCGACGGTCGCGGCGTTCGAACGGTTGGGCGCAGCGCTCGCGGTGAAGCGGGTGTCCGCATCATCAGGCTCCATCGCCCGCAAGGTCTCGCGGCTCTCGAAAGACGACGTGCTGCGCCGCCGCGTGACAGCGATGGCACGGAAGACGGTGGACGGCGATGGCGCATCCCGCGTGGCACGCGCCGTGGCCGACGCGGTCCGTCAGCGGCGGAAGACGAGCGACAGCAACCAGAGGAGCCGCAAATGGGCGGTGTGATCTTCGATCTGGACGACACGCTCTATCCGCGGGAGCGCTTCGTGCGGAGCGGGTTGGCGGCGACCGCGCAGTATGTCGAACGAGAGTTCGGCATTCCTGCCGAACGCGCCCTGACCACGATGTTGAAGGTGGGCGGCGGCGCGCCCGCCGCCGAGTTCCAGACGCTCTGCGACGTGTTCATGCTGCCGCACGACATCCTGCCGCGGATGCTGGCGACCTACCGTGCGCACGTGCCGTCGCTCTGGCTGTTCCACGACGCCGAAGCGACCCTGCGAGCGCTGCGCGCCGACGGATGGCAGCTCGCCCTCCTCACGAACGGACTGCCCGAGGTCCAGGCCCTGAAAGTGGACGCGCTCGGCCTGCGCGCCCTCGTGGATCACGTCGTCTTTGCGACGGATCACGCGCCGGGAGGCAAGCCGCACCCCGCCGCGTTCCAGGAAGTGCTCCGGCGCCTGGCGCTGCCGGCAGACCACTGCGTGATGGTGGGAGACGACGTCGAGTGCGACGTGCGGGGCGCCCGTGCCGTCGGTATCGGGGCAATCCGTATCGCACGAGGGATTCCGTCGGCTCCATGCGAGGCCGACGCGGTTGTCCGGTTCCTTGCGGATGTTCCATCGGCCGCCGCGTCGCTGGTTGGGAAGGCAAGTGCACATGCTGCGTAAGATTGGAACGCGAAGCGTCGGTGCGAACGCGCCGGTATTCGTCATCGCCGAAATCGGTCTGAACCACGGAGGATCGGTCGAACGCGCGCTCGCGCTCGTCGATGCGGCCGCCTCGGCCGGCGCCAGCGCCATCAAGCTGCAGACGCTGTTTGCCGATCGGCTCGTGGCTCCGGCGTGCCCCGCTCCGCTTCACGTCGAGGCGATTTCGCTTCGCGAGTTCTTCGCGCAGTTCGAGCTGACGATCGACGCGCACCGCTCCGTCGTCGCCCGCGCCCGCGCACACGGCCTCGCGGTGATGACGACGCCGTTTGCGGAAGACGTGATTCCCGCGCTCGAAACCATCGGGTTCGACGCCTTCAAGATTGCGAGCGGCGACCTCACTTACGACGGCCTGATCGGCGCGGCCGCCGCCACGGGCCGGCCGGTGGTGATCTCGACCGGCATGAGCACGCTCCCGGAGATCGGGCATGCGCTGCAGGTGGCCGCCGATGCCGGCGGCCGGGAGATTGCGGTCCTGCACTGCGTGTCGGCATATCCGACTCCGCCGGCGTCGCAGAACCTGCGCGCGATCGAAACGATGAGGGACGCGTTCGGTCTGCCGGTCGGCCTGTCCGACCACGGTAGCGGCCTCGCATCGGCGGTGATCGCGGCGACGCTGGGCGCGTGCATCTACGAGCGCCACCTCGTGCTCGACGGAGACGACGAAGCGATCGACCGCGCCGTATCCAGCACACCGGCCGAGCTGCGTGCGATCGTGGCGGCGGTGGCCGAGGCGAAGCTGGCGGTTGGCAGCGGCGTCAAGGTATGTCAGCCCGCCGAGGCCGGCAACGTGGCCGCGAGCCGCCGCGGGCTCTACGCCGTCCGCGACCTGCGTATCGGCGACGTGATTGGGGCCGCGGATGTGATCGCGCTGCGGCCGGCAACGACCATCGTGCCGTCGCAGGCAGGCGATCTCGTAGGTAGCGTGCTGACCCGCGACGTCGCGGCAGGCGCGCCGTTCCGGCCCGAGGACCTGCGCGACGACGGGTATCCGACGCCGGCCGGTACGGTGACGCGGAGGATCGCGTGATCCCCGTGAACATCCTCCTCACCGCGGCGTCGCGCCGGGTTCCGCTCGTCCTCGCGTTCCAGAACGCGCTGCGCTCGCTCGGGCTGCCCGGCCGCGTGATCGTGACGGACGTCAATCCGTTGTCGCCTGCGGTTCACGTGGCCGACAGGGCCTATCGCGTGCCGCTCGCCACCGACCCTGGGTACATTGGCGAGCTGCTGGCGATCTGCGATGCGGAGCAGGTC
>JBOGIX010000361.1:0-4391 GCA_050744685.1 Vicinamibacterales bacterium
CGGTGCACGAAGCCGGCGGCAGCGCCGGCGTGGCGCTCGGCCGTTATCTGCGCGAAGGCACCGACGCGGCGCGCGACCAGGTCGTGACGCACCTGAAGAAGGTCCTGCCGACGATCGCCGCCGATCAACCGGATGCCTTCAAGGCGCTGCTGTCGAGGATCAGGCAGGCGCAGGAGGCCGCGCAGTCGGACTGCCAGATCTCGGCGGAGAAGGTCCGCGCGGCGAATCCCGATCTCTTCAAGAAACTTGACGCGCTGCACAACGCGATTGGCGAGATCGTCGCGAACCTGGGAGCCTGACTCCTATGCCGGACCCAGCCGCCCTCACCGCGCTCGCCAGCCAGTTCGGGGTCGATTTCACCGGCCCGATCGGCCACCAGAAGGTGACGGATCTCGCCCGCATGTGGCTGCCGGATCTGAACTTCCACGAGGTCGAGATGTTCCACACCATCGACCTTGAGGAGCTGTATACGGTGCCGGCAATCGAATTCGCCGGCTTCGACCCCGCGACCCAGGCCCAGTTCGCGATCAGCGTCGGCGGCGTCCTCGCCGCACCGCCCATCATTCGCGTCGGCGACACGCTGCGTGGGTCGGGCGGGACGGCAGACGACGCGCTGCTGCAGGCGGAGGTCGACGGGAGTGCGGTGTATTCTCACGGCGGCAGTGTGCGCGCCGGCGACAAGTTCTTCGGATCGGCCGCGACGCGCGACGGCACGCCGAATGCCGATGCGGCGAATCCGCGGCTGCCGCGCGTTCCGCTGCGCGTGCGGACCGAGTTCCGCATGCTGCTCGAGACCCTAAAGCAGACGCTCGTGCTGAGCGAAGCCCAGATCGCCGCGCCGGTCGACGCGATCTGGGGCGACTTCGACGTGACCGATCTGTTGCTCCGCCGGGTCAACAACATTGGGGCGGACACCGGACCGGCGTCCAAAGATGTGCGCCACCAGTTCGCGCGCGACCTGATCACCGCCTTCGAAGCCGGCGATCTCGTGGGCGTCGAGCAGCGGCTGCAGTCGTCGCCGCCGGACGGGCTGTTTCAGACCAAGGCGAATCCGACTGTCTGGCTCGCGCTGTCGATGTGCGGCTTCATGGAGTACTACTTCGTCTACGCCTACAACGACTTCTCGCGCTACGGCGGCGTATTCACCAACGAGCACGAGGGCGACAACGAAGGCTGCTGCCTGGTGTTCGAGCGGCTGGCGCTCCACGACCTTCAGGCCCAGAACGGGAACCCGGCGGCGGTCGCACCGCTCGGGCTGATCACGTCGGTGCATAACGAGTCGAACCGCGCTGACGAGCTGCGCGCGCTCGACGTGGATCCCGGCGACGCGCGCGACGGCCTGGACGTCTTCATCGCTCGCGGCAGCCACGCCACGTACCTGACGGCCGGCACGCACGACTTCTTCGACATCTCCGACGCCGCGCGCGAGGACGACCTCGTCGCCTTCGGGCTCGTCGTCCTGACGATCATCAACCCGCTGCTGTTGATCGGCCTGCTCCTCTACGAGCATTTCAACGGCGATCCGGACGAGACATCGTCGAACGGCGTGGCCGGCCAGCACGAGGTCGATCCGCTGAGCGATCCGGCGACGCATCTGCCGGTCGACCTCGTCGTGACGCCGCTGTCGCTGTTCGGATCCGACGACTGCATTTACGATCCGGCGAGGACGCCGCCAGCGGCGCTGGCGCTGCGCGCCTTCCGCGGCCGGCTCGGCGCGCACGACGGCCGCAAGGATAGGAGCCCGCAATGGCAGAACAAGACGCGGCGCTACTTCACGCACCTGATTGCCGCGCTCGACTCGGGTCAGTTCCGGCCGCCGCGGCGCCCGATCATCATTCTCTGACTCGAAGTCCGAGATCACTGCCGGAGCTCCGCGAACCTCGGCGCGTCATCGAAGCACCTCGACCCGCGGATCGCGTCGTAGTCCTACTTCCAGGCCATGAAGGCAAAGCCGCTTGACGGCCGCGTGGCGCTCGTGGCCGGCGCCACGCGCGGCGCTGGACGCGGCATCGCGCGCGCACTCGGTGAGGCCGGCGCCACTGTGTACTGCGCCGGTCGAAGCATCAAAGGAAGGCCGTCGCCATACAAACGGCCCGAAACGATCAACCAGACGGCAGAAATCATCGAGGCGGCCGGCGGGACTGCGATACCTGTCCGCGTCGACCATTCGGTCGAGTCCGAGGTGAAGGCACTCTTCCGCCGCATCGCCCGCGCTCATAACCGCATCGACGTCGTCGTGAACAGCCTCGCGGGCGAAGACCCGCTGATGCGTCAGTACGGTTTCCTGTGGCAGGCAGATCTGAAGAACGCCGATGCAATCTTCAGGCAGGCGCTGACGTCGCACATCATCACTGCGAAGCACGGCGCGGTTGCGATGATGCCCGCGAAAAGAGGGTTGATCGTTGAAGTGACCGAGAACGACGTGCTTGGCGGTGGCGGCAATCCCATGTCTCAGGTCGTCAAGGGCGCGCTCAAAATGCTCGCGCTGTATTGGGCTGCCGAACTCCAGCCGCACCGCATCGCGACGGTTGCGGTCACGCCAGGATTCCTGCGTTCTGAGTCGATGCTTCAGCACTTTGGCGTGACGGAAGACAATTGGCGGGACGGCGGCAAGAAGGATCCGAACTTTTTGGAGTCCGAATCGCCGCTGTTCGTCGGCCGCGCCGTCGCGGCGCTCGCCGCGGATCCCAACGTGATGAATCGGACCGGGATGCTATTCAGTTCCTGGGAGCTCGCACGCGACTATGGATTCACCGACTACGACGGCCGGCGTCCCGACTGGGGCCGGCATGCGATCGATTTCTCCATGTTCCCGCCATCGTTCGTCGATTACTTCCGGACTGGAACCGACCTCCAGATCCACTGGCTGAGCATGCTGCTGGCGCGCGCGAAGGAGTTCCGCACCAAGATTCCTTCTTGACCCTCACGCCACGTAAGGGCCCAAACTGGATCTCGTGAACGCGCGACGCACCGTCCAGGTCAAGGAGGTCAGCCGGCTGGCCGGTGTCTCGATCCGCACGCTGCACTACTACGAGGAGATCGGACTCCTCGCCCCCACCGGACGCACTGATACGGGCTATCGGCTTTACACGGATGACGACCTGCTGGGGCTGTAGCGGAGATTGCGGCGGGAGGAACCACTCGACGCGCACGTGCCCGACCCGATCGTGAGCCGTAAGGACGTGATCGATCCCGAACACGAACTGCTGCTGGCCGACTCGGTCGGTCTCGCTCTGCAAGTCGGCCTCGAAAACACCCGATCCTGCCGAGCGACTTGCTTTCGTCCTGCACGACGTTCCTGGATTTATCCTGGGTGCGGAATCGCTGCTGGGGTGGACTGGACAGCGATGAGGCGCTGATCGGCGCACGTCTCGCTCAACGCGCGTGACGGGCACATGAGCCGACGCCGGCTAACAGCGCGCTGGAGCCGGCACCGCGCAACTCACGCTGAGCGCCGCGGCTCAGCGCGATCGTTAGGTCGGGATAAATGCCGCAGTCTTTACGATGCGGGCTGAAAGGCTCGCCCGCTGACGCTCTCTGCCGACTCCGACGAGGTCAGAACGAGTGAGCCGCTGTACGCAGCGCGCTGCACGATGACGCGCTCGTCCGCTTCGGGACACGGCGCCGCACGCTGTTACTCTCGCCGCAACGCGATCAAAGGATCCACTGATGCGGCGCGTGCAGCCGGCACGAGGCACGCTGCGAGCGCCGCGACGAGCAGCGTCAGCGTCACAGCGATGTAGGCCGTGATATCCACAGCGCCAACACCCTGGACGATGGCCTGCATTGAACGCGCGGCATAGTAAGCACCGACCGAGCCGAGCACCACGCCGATGACGGTCGTCGTCATCCCCTCGCGCAGCACCTGGACGACGACGCGGCGGCGGCCTGCGCCGAGCGCCATGCGGACACCGATTTCATGCGTCCGCTGCGCGACGGCAAACGCCATCACCCCGTAGATGCCCACCACCGCCAGCAGCAGCGCGACCGCGGCGAAGCTCCCGAATAGCACCGTATTGAATCGATCGGTGGCCATCGCATCGCCGATGATCTGTTCCATCGTCCTGACGTCGCCCATCGGGAGATCCGGATCCATCGTCCGAATGACTGCCGAGATACTTTGACGGAGGCCCATCGGGTCGCCGGCCGTGCGAACCGCGACGGCCGTTTGCGGCCATGGAACCTGCCAGAACGGCAGGTCGATCGCTGGAAGAACGTCGTTCTGGAGCCCGCCGTTCCGCACGTCCGCGTAGACGCCTACGATCTGCCGCTCGATGCCGGGTCCCAGTTGCTCCACGTTCGGGACGGCCTCCAGGATGACCCGCTGCGTGAGCGGATCGACGCCGTCCAAGTACCGCCGCACGAACGTCTCATTGACGAGCACAATGGGC
>JBOGIX010000362.1:0-9150 GCA_050744685.1 Vicinamibacterales bacterium
ACGGCGATCTCGGCAACCAGGGCATTCACGAGGTCGACATCGCGCGGTGGGGCCTCGGCGTGACCCATCCGACCAAGGTCAGCGCCATCGGCGGCAAGTTCATGTTCGACGATGACCAGGAGACGCCGAACACCATCTCCGCCTCCTACGAGTTCGACGTGGACGGCAAGAAGAAGATGATGACGATGGAAGTGCGCCACTGGATCTCGCCGCACGAGGCGGGCATCGGCGGCGACAAGCCGGGCAACACCATCGGCAACCAGTTCTATGGCTCGAAGGGCTACCTGGTCATCGACAACTACAACAAGTACTACTCGTTCCTCGGCCGTGACCAGCAGCCCGGGCCCTCAGCCACGCAGGGCGACGACCACTACGCGAACTTCATCGAGGCGGTGCGCAATCGGAAGCGCGAGGCCCTGAATGCGGAGATCGAAGAAGGCGCTCTCTCGTGCAACCTGATGCACCTGGCCAACGTCAGCTATCGCGTCGGCCGGACGCTGCATTGGGACGCGAAGGAGATGCGCTGCACCGGCGACGACGAAGCCAACGCGATGCTCACGCGGGATTACCGCGCGCCGTTCGTGGTGCCGAAGAACGTGTAGATCAGCTTCCAGCTTCCGGCTTCCAGCTGCCAGCTGCCGGCTTCCAGCTGGAAGCCGGCACCTGGACGCTGATTTCACTTTTCCGCGAAGATCAAATCTCCGAACTTCTCGTACTCGTGGAAGCTCGGGCCGACTCTCGCCCACTCCCACTGCGTCCGCTTGCCTTCATCGTGATCCATCCGATAGAAGTTGGCGCGCCACCGCGTGCCCGGCTTGGGTGGGACGTTCTGCAGCGGCCGCAGCAGCGTGTACGGAATCAGGAACTCCGCGCGCCAGCCCTGGATCGACGCGCCGGATTCCTTGGGTCCGCCCGTGATGCTCGTGGCCTTGCGCGTCGTCCGGTCGCGTTCGTAATGCCACGGGCGCCAGCCGAGGAACTGGCCGCCGAAGTTGGGAATCAGGATGGGCAATTCCCGGTTGAGCGGCGATATCTCGTACTCGAAGTAGACGGGGTGCCGCTCGTCGGTCCAGAGGAAGACTTCGTAGACGTCCTCGTTCCAGAGGTCCATGAAATCTTCGGCCATCGTGGCGGTGAGCTTCCGGTCCGAGCCATCCATCAGGACGTAGAGTCCGGTCTTCGAGTACGCCACCTTGAAGCGCGTATCGTAAGGATGCCCCTCGTCTTGCCGGCGGCGCATGGGCGTCCACTCGATGCCCTTCCAGGCCGCATCATCGCCGGCGCCGGTGACCTCGAAGTCGTCAACCGGCCTGACGGAAAGTTGGGGCCGGCCGGCGGCCTGCGTGTGCACGACGTCAGGATAGCCGGTAATCAGCACGGCAAGCGACAGCCCCGCCAGTGAAAACGCGCGCAACGACATATTCTCCTCCGATGACTGCCGCAAGAATGCCCCCTGGCGTCAACAGCCCGCGCCGCGAGGCCAAGCAACAGCGCGCCGATACCCGCCGCAAGAATGCCCGCTGGCTGCCCCAAGGCCGCGCCGCGAGGCCAAGCAATGCCGCGCCGAACCTGCCGCAAGAATGCCCCCTGGCTGCCCTAGGCCGCGCCGCGAGGCCAAGTAATGCCGCGCCGCGAGGCCAACTAATGCCCGTGGCGCCTCGCGACGTATTCCCTCGCCGATCGCCGGTCGGTGACGATCTCCGGCGAACCCCAGACGCCCGGCGCACCTCCGCCCGCCGCCGGGTCCGTGGCGAGGACCAGCCGCCAGATCGTGCGATCCGGGCGATAGAATAAGCTCCACTTGAATCCCGCGTAAGCAGAAAGATCGGCGTGAAACTCGACCCAGCCGTTCGCGGGATGGACGATGCGGTGCGCCAGCGCTTCGTAGATGCGGTGGTCGCTCACGCCAACCCTGAAGCGGACCGCGGCGGCTGGCGGCGCGGCCGGATCGACCGCCAGAAACGCGCGCAGCATGCCGTGGCGCGGGAGCGGCAGGTCCCACGTCGCGCGGCTGTGGGCTGGCGCCACCATCGATGGTCGCACGAGTCCCGCGGCGACGATCGATGTTCGCGTGAAGCTGGCGGGCGGCCGTTGTTCGGCGCGCTCGAACTCATGAAGGAGATCCACGACGCTGACCGGAGGCGAATCGCCGGAACGTGCACAGCCGGCCACGACGATCGCGCAGGTGACGAGCATGTACCGGTATCTCGCCGTCCTGCTGGTCATCCTGTTCCTGGCATCGGTGGCGCGATTCTATCATCCGGGTCTGGGCTTCACGGCGCTGCTGGGCCTGCCGCGAGGAAACGACTCGGAGACGGCGACCTTCCGTTCCATCCCGCATTACGAGTACCCGCGCTGGGCGAGCTACGACGGACAGTTCTACGTGCAGCGTGCGCTCGATCCGCTGGTGCGCGATCCCGAGGTCGATCGCGCCATGGATCTGGCGCCGTTCCGCGCGCGGCGCATTCTTTTCAGCTGGACCGCCTGGCTGATCGGCCTCGGGCAGCCCTGGTGGATCGTCCAGGTATATGCGCTGCAGAACGTCGTCTGCTGGCTGGTTCTCGCGGCGCTGCTGACATATTGGATCCCGCCGGTATCGGCGCGGGGCCTTGTCCTCTGGGGCGCGTGCCTGTTTTCGCACGGCATGTTGTGGTCCGTGCGCTTCGCCCTGCTCGACGGACCTAGCCTGCTGCTCATCGCCTGCGCTGTGCTGGCGGCCGAGCGCGGACGCCGGTTCGGGTCCGCTGCCGTCACCGGCATCGCCGGTCTCGGCCGCGAGACCAACGTGCTCGCGATTCTCGCGCAGCCCATTCCGCGCGATCGCCACGCAGCCGTCCGGTTGGGCATCGCGTTGCTCGCGGCAGTCCTGCCTACTTTGATCTGGTACGACTATCTCCGATCGATCTACCGTTCGACGCTGCTCGTGGGCACCGATCAGCTCGTCCTGCCCGGGACGGCGCTCTTCGCGATCTGGCAGCGGCTGCTCGGTGCAGCGTCGCGGGACGGACTCCTCTCCGGGACCGGCCTCGCGCTCGCACTGCTGCTCTCGCTTGCCGTCCAGGCGGCGTACCTCGTAAGGGCGCGCGAGTACGCCAGGCCCTGGTGGCGGGTCGCGGCCGGTTATGCGGTGCTGATGCTGCTGCTCGATCAGGTACTCGTGAATCCCAACACCGGCGCGATCACCCGAGCCCTGCTGCCGTTGACGGCAGGCTTCAACGTGCTGCTCGCGCAGGAGCCGCGGGCCACGCGCTTCTGGTCCTGGTTCGTGCTCGGCAACCTGCACCTGCTCTCGTCGGGACGCGTGATGCCGCTCGTGCCGTGGTAGCCGGGCCACGGCTCGTCCGCCTGGCCCGGGAAGACAGTGGCGCGCCGCCTGTCCGTCCGCTATAGTCACGGCGCTGCATGCTCGGCTTCTTTCTCTTTCCTTACGGGATCCTCCTCCAGGCGGTCGCAATCGTGCACTTCGTGCGGCGCCGGCCGGATGCGTTCTGGCTCTGGGTGATCCTGATCGGCGGCGGCCTCGGGGCATTCGTGTACATCGTCGCCGAGGTGATCCCCGACGCAGGACTGCTGCGCGAGAGCTTCCAGGTCTTCCCGCGCCGCAAGCGCATCAAGTTCCTGGAAGCCGCGGTCCTCGACAACCCGTCAATTGGCAACTATGAGGAGCTCGGCGACCTGGACCTGGACGACGGGCAATTCGCGAAGGCGCGCGAGTGTTTCGATCGCGTGATCTCGCCGCGGACCGACTCGCCGGATCCGTGGTACCGCCGGGCGCTCTGCCACATCGCTCTCGGCGACCTGGAGCCGGCCCGCGTCGATCTTGCCCAGGTCGTGGCGATGGATCCGAAGTACGACTATCACCGTGCAGCAGGATTGCTGGCACACGTGCTCGGCAAGCTCGGCCGCCACGATGAGGCCGTGCAACGGTTCGCCGCGGTCACCGAGGTATCGACGATCTCGGAAACGCAATACAACTTCGCGTCGTTCCTGGCCGATACCGGTCGAACTGCCGAAGCCGGCGAGTGGGCGCGGCGCGTGCTGGCCAAAAAGCCGACGATGCCTGCGTACATGCGGCGGCGGGAGCGATGCTGGTTCCGCAAGGCGAACGCCCTTCTGAAACGACTGCGGTAAGCGGCGCTGGCGGCTGGTGCCCGACGGAGCGCGAGCCGCGAACCGCTGACTGGATCGCGCGCATTTATTGGCAGCCGTCTTGCTCTCGCGGCTGGCGGGAGGGCCGATGGCCAACGCACGCGCGAAAAAGGCTGGAAGAATGGGGGCAACCCGCCGCGACGAGGTGCGCGAGCCTGGCGCGGCGATGCAGAAGGTGAAGGCAGACGCGACGGGACGTTGAGGCGATCCGGTGTTCTATTTCTTCCAGCGAGGCAACGACTTCCTGCGGTGCGAGATCAATGGCGACGACGCGTCCGGCTACCAGATCACGGTGACGCAGCCCGACGGAAGCGAACGCTTCGAGACGTTCGCGAGCTCTGATCAGGCCCACGCGCGGTGGCTCGAGATACAGGAGACGTTCAAGGCTGAAGGATGGTGGGGACCGCACGGGCGCGACTGACGCGCCCGGTGTTCCCGGCTCAGCGGACGGAGGCCACATGAGCCCGACTCGCCCGGCGAAGTGCCCGCACTGCGGCGGCACGAAGCTGACCTTTGCGGAGCAGCTCCCTGCGGTGATCGTCTACTTGTGCGAAGACTGCGGGCGCGCGGTTTCCGTGCCGCGCACGTCGGCAGACTCGCACCAGTGAACGTCAGATCTGCGAATACGCAGCCGGCCGCAGGAAGACGGTCGTGATGTTGGAGACGATCTCGGCGTCGCTGTAGCCCGGCGTGGCCGCCAGCTTCTTCCACTCCGGCGCATTGCGGAACGCGTCCCAGCTTTTTTCGCGCGCGGCCAGGTTCTCGTGGACGAGCATGTAGACGAGGTTCGGCATCCGCGGACCGACGAGCGTGCGCGCGAAGAACACCGGCGTCAGGCCCACCTTGCGGAAGATCTCGACTTCCCCGAGCTCGTCGAACATCCGAACCTTCGCCCGGTGCTGCTTCTCGCCGGAGCTCTCGTAGGTGCGCAGCTCGAACAGGCGCGGTCCTCTGGCCGCGGTGGCCGCGGGCACCTCGATGCGCGGCACCTTCGGAAACGCCGCGAGCAAAGCCGATTCGTGACGGACGTAGGCCGGATCGGTTGCGGGCGCGTCGAGGTACGCTGCCGCCGCCGCGTTGTACTGTGCGTCGCGATCGAGCCCGGCGTCGATGGCGGCCACGCGATCGAGCGACGCGCACGGGATGAGGACGAACGCGGTTGGCGATGGAACGCCGGCAACCGCCTCGAAGACGCCGATCGGCGTGTGCCCGAGTCGATTCAGCGCCGGAATGGCCGCGTTCTGCAGGTAATCGGCAAGCCGTCGCGGCGTCGTGCCGTTGCGAAGGGTGTACTGGCGCCAGATGTAGAACTCGGGTGCCGCCTTGTTACGCCCGCTCTCCTGTCCGGCTGCATGCCCAACGACGCCAGCAGCCGCAGAAAGTGTGCCGGCGATCACCGAAGTCATGAAGGATCGTCGCTCCACGGGTGGTTTATCTCCAGTTTCCAGTTTCCAGTTGCCAGTTTCCAGTTGCCGGTTGTTTGGTGGTTTCCAGTTCCCGAGTTCCCTACTTCCCCAGTTCCTTACTTCCCCAGTTCCTTACTTCCCCGGTTCCCTACTTGCGCCCGCTACCCCCTTCCGATGTAGGGCATCTTCGTCGCCATCACCGTGATGAACTGCACGTTGGCGTCGAGCGGCAGGCTGGCCATGTACGACACCGCGCGGGCGACGTGGGTCACGTCCATCACCGGCTCCGCGGTGATCTCGCCGTTTGCCTGCGGCACGCCTCCGGCCATGCGTGCGGTGAGCGGCGTCTCGGCGTTGCCGATGTCGATCTGGCCGCAGGCGATATCGTACTTGCGCCCGTCGAGCGCGGTCGATTTCGTCAGCCCGGTGATCGCGTGCATGGTCGCCGTGTACGGTGCCGAATTGGGCCGGGGCACGTGCGCGGAGATCGAGCCGTTGTTGATGATCCGCCCGCCGCGCGGCTGCTGGCGCTTCATGATCCGGAAGGCGTGCTGCGTGCACAGGAAGACAGCCGTGAGATTGGTGTCGACGACCGCGTGCCACTGCTCGAGCGTCAGTTCCTCGAGCGGAACACCCGGGGCCCCGACGCCGGCGTTGTTGAAGAGCACGTCGAGCCGCCCGGCCTCGCGTTCCACGCGCTCGAAGACGCCGCGGATCGCTTCGGGATCCCGGACGTCCGCCGGCACCACGATCGTCTCCGCTGAAGCCGCCATGCCGGCGGTCTCGTGCAGGCGATCCGCATTGCGACCGGTCAGCGCCACCGTGAATCCGTCCCCGGCCAGCGCCAGCGCGACGGCCCGTCCGATCCCGGACCCCGCACCGGTCACGATCGCTACTGGCATTTTTTGTCCTCGCGGGCGGCCTGCTTGCCGCCTGGGGGCCATCTTGCGGCATCTTCGCGGGCGGCCTGCTTGCCGCCTGGGGGCCATCTTGCGGCATCTTCGCGGGTGGCCTGCTTGCCGCCAGGGGGCCATCTTGCGGCATCCTCGCGGGCGGCCTGCTTGTTGACGGCGGGCCATCTTGCGGCGTCGTCGCGAGCGGCCTGCTTGTTGACGGCGGGCGATCTTGCGGCGTCCTCGCGGGCGGCCTGCTTGCCGCCTGGGGGCCTGTTGACGGCGGGCCATCTTGCGGCATTCCGCCTGGAGCCATGTCGTGGCATCGTTTCTCCTCGCGCGCGGCCAGCTTCGGCGCAGCCACGTTGATCCGCGCAGCGCAAGCATTCTAGTGCGGCCTCCTCAGATCTCTAAGATCACCTCACTCTGAGATCACCCGTTCGGATCAGCCCTGAGAGGTCGGAATTGGTGTTACCATTTCTCGATGTGCCGGCGCGCCGCGGCCTAATCTCAGCTGGCGCCCACCCGGCCATGCCTTTTGGAATCCAAACGATCCGTTCGACCAGGTTCATAGATCTCGAGCAGACGCGACTCAAGGAGGTCCCCCGTGGCCAGTAACCGGAAAGTGCAGGACGGCTTGACCCGGCGCGATTTCACCGCGCGGGTTGGCGCAGCGGCGGCAGGTGTCGCCCTCGGCGGCGAGTTCTTCAACGCGTCGGCGCAGACCAGCGGCCGCGTGATCGGCGCCAACGATCGCGTCGTCGTGGCGAGCATCGGCATCCGCGGCCAGGGCAACGCGCTCAAGCGCGGATTTGCCGTGTTGAAGAACGTCGAGATCAAGACGCTCTGCGACATTGACGCGAATCTCGAGGCGTCGCGCGTCAATGACGATCGCCTGAAAGAGGTGCCGACGTTCAAGCCGAACTTCGTCCAGGACATGCGCCGCGTGTTCGACGACAAGGACATCGACGCGGTCGTCATCGCCATCCCGAACCACTGGCACGCGCTCGCCACGATCAGGGCGCTCCAGGCCGGCAAGCACGTCTACGTCGAGAAGCCTTCCTCGCACACGGTGTGGGAAGGGCGCAAGATGGTCGAGGCCACGAACCGGTACGACAAGATGGTGCAGGTCGGGACGATGAACCGCAGCCGGCCGGCGGTGCGGCAGGCGATCAAGTTCATCAACGACGGCGGCATCGGCAAGGTCTACATGGCGCGCGGGTTGTGTTTCAAGCCGCGCCTCTCCATCGGCAAGTATCCAGACGGGCCGATGACGCCCGGCGAGAAGTTCGCCCTCACGACGGTTTCGAAGAACTACGAGCCGACCTACGACGCCGCGTACCTGAAAAAGGTCGACTACGACCTGTGGCTCGGTCCCGCGCCGAAGCGGCCGTTCAACCGCAACCGCTTCCATTACAACTGGCACTGGCACTGGGACTACGGCAACGGCGATACCGGCAACCAGGGGCCGCACCAGTTCGACATCGCGCGCTGGGGGCTCGGCAAGCAGGAGCACCCGGTGAAGGTCAGCTCGATGGGCGGCTACTTCGGCGAGGAATCCTCGCAGGAGACACCGGACGTGCAGTCGGCGATGTACGAATACGCCGACGGCACGATCCTCGAGTTCGCCACCCGCGGCGAGCACACCAACGAGGAAGGCGGCGTCCGCATCGGCAACCTGTTCTACGGCTCGAAGGGCTGGGTCTGGCTCGACGAGACCGGCCGCAACTGGGGCTCCTACATGGGCGCGGTCGGCGAGAAGAACGAGAAGGGGCCGGGCAGCGCGTCGGACGCGGGCTCAGGCGCGCCGGTCGGCCAGACGACTTCCGAGGGCAACCACTACTCGAACTTCATCGACGCGATCAGGGCCAACGATGCGAAGGTACTGACCTGCGACGTGCTCGAGGGGCATCTCTCGTCGACCCTGCCGCACCTTGCGAACATCTCATACCGCGTCGGACATGCCCTGACGTTCGATCCGAAGGCGGAGAGGTTCGAGGACGACAAGAAGGCAGATCAGCTGTTGACCCGCGAGTACCGGAAGGGCTTCGAGATCCCGAAGTCGTTTACATAATCAGCTTCCAGCTTCCAGCTTCCCGCTTCCAGCTGCTCATCGGAGGTCGGCTCGCTTTTGGGCCGACCTCCCTCTCATCTCCCGGATCGGCACGAACTCTCGCGTTCAACTCGCCGCGCGTCCGCGTTGGTGCGTCGCGATCAGGTCCTCGTAAAACTCGAGCGTCTGGCGCGCGATGCTCGTCCAGGAGAACAGCTGTTCGACCCGGGCACGGGCTTTCGCGCCCATGGCCGATCGCAGGTCCGGATCGTCGATCAGCACGTTCAGGGCCGCCGCCAGATCGCGGGAGAACTGTTCGGGATGCCTCGGCTCGACCTCGGTCGGGCCGATTGCCTCCGGCGGGACGAGCAGCCCGGTCTCGCCGTGGTCCACGACTTCAGGAATGCCGCCCACCGCCGATGCCACGACCGGCGTCTCGCAGGCCATCGCCTCCAGGTTGATGATCCCGAACGGTTCGTACACCGACGGGCAGACGAAGATCGCGGCGTGGGTGTAGAGCGTGATCACGTCCGGCTTGGGCAGCATCTGCTCGATCCAGACGATGTGATGAGGGCTGTGTGCGCGGGCTCGCTCGACGGCTTCCGTCATCTCGATCGCGATCTCCGGCGTGTCCGGAGCGCCGGCGCAC
>JBOGIX010000363.1:0-3235 GCA_050744685.1 Vicinamibacterales bacterium
CGGGGTGGCGCGGATCAAGCTGGGGTTAGCTGATGCGCTGCCGCTCGGCAACCTCGATGCGCAGCGCGACTGGGGGTTTGCCGGCGATTACGTGCAGGCGATGTGGCTGATGCTGCAACAGGATCGCGCCGACGACTACGTCATCGCGACCGGCGAGACGCACTCGGTGCGCGAGCTCGTCGGGGTGGCGTTCGCGCACGTCGGGCTGGACTGGCAGCGGTTCGTGAACCTCGATCCGCGCTTCCTCCGGCCTGCGGAAGTCGATCAGCTGATCGGCGATGCCTCGAAGGCGAAATCTGCGCTCGGGTGGACGCCCAAGATCGATTTCGCTGCACTCGTGCGCATGATGGTCGATGCCGATCTCGCGAGGCTCTCGCGCGCCCCGGCGACCCCGACTGGCGTCGAATCACGTTGATCCAGACAGATTCGCTGCACGAGCCGGTGTGTAAGAACGCCTCGGCTCAAAACGCTTCCGTGTAGTTCCTACCAGTTCTGTGATCGAAAAATACTGCAGGGCTCGTTTTTTCGGGCGATTGCTGCGGCGTTTTCCGCGAAATTCCAGGCATTTCGTGTCGGTAACGGTACAGGTACCCATCTTGCCCTAGGCCCCTCCGCCGAGCGTCGGTCGCCCCGGCACATCAGGAGGTCAACTTGGCTCGATTGGTATCAACGCTGTGCGCGGTGTTCTGTCTCGCCTCGGGAGTGGCCCAGGCGGCAACGTTGCGTCTGGCCTGGGACCGCAATCCTGAGACCGATGTCACGGGTTATCGCGTGCGCTACGGCACCTCGTCGCGCAGCTACACCGTGACCATAGACGTGGGCAATCGCACCGACTTCGCCGTGCCGAATCTCGCGCAGGGCGTTCGCTATTACATCGCGGTACAGGCCTATAACCGCGCCGGCGTCTCGAGCGCGCTGTCGGCCGAAGTCAATGGCGTCGCCGTGCTCGACGGCTCGGCGACTGCCGCGAACATCCTGCTTGGCCAGGGCCGGTTCGCAGATCAAGGCGGCTACTTCGCGGTCCACGGCGGCCAGGAATTCAGTTTCGGCTCCAACGCCTTCGCCCGCGTGCCCTGGCCGGTATACAACGCGACCGGCGGCGGCGTCCACCTGGCGACCGGAGACGTCGACGGCGACGGGCTCGACGAGGTTGTCGTCGGTCTTGGCCGCCGGAGCAACGGCTTCGTCGCGGTGCTCGACGATGCCGCGCACGGGTACACACTACTCCGGTGGATTCAGGTCGATTGGCGGGCCTACACCTCGAGCAATGGCGAGGTGTATCCGGCGGTCGGGAACCTCGACGGCGACGCGCGCGAGGAGATCGTGCTCGGCCTCGGTGACGGCGGCCGCGGCTGGTATCAAATCTTCGACGATGCGAGCCAGAACTATCGCCATCTCTCCTGGGAGCAGGTGAACTGGCCTGCCTACAACGCGGGCCACGGCCCGACGCATCCGGCGATCGGCGACTTCGACGGCGACGGCAGCTCCGAGATCGTGCTGGGCCTCGGCCGCGGCGCGGGCGGATGGCTCGAGATCGTCAACGGCGCATCCTCCGGGTTCTCGCACCGCGGCTGGATCCGAATCGACTGGGATGCCTACGCCTCCGCCAACGGCGCGACCTATCCGGCAGCTGGCGACATCGATGCTGACGGCCGCGCCGAAATCGTCATCGGCCTCGGCAGCGGCTCGGGCGGTTCGTTCGAAGTGCTCGACGACGCGGATGCGTCCTTCGCGCACCTGCGCTGGGAGCGCGCGAGCTGGACGGCGTACAACAGCTTCAGCGGCGAGACGCACCCCGCGGTTGGCAACGTCGACGGCGACGCGGCGGCCGAGATCGTGCTCGGTCTCGGCGAGTTCCTCGGCAACGGTGGATGGTTCGAGATTCGCGACGATCGGGCCCACGGCTATGCGTCGCTCGGCTGGCGCAACATCGGGTGGCCCTCATTCACCGCCTCGGGCGGCGCGCTCTACCCGGCGATCTCGAAACGATAGCGATCTCCCCGCAGCTCCCGGCTCTCAGGCGCCCCTCGACAGAGGGCCGCGGAGGCCGGGGGCTGGCGGCGGATCGGGCTGCCGTGCTCCCGGCGCGGCTAGACTACGCCCAGGTATCGCTGCAAGGCGTCCTGCCAGTCCGGCATCGTAATCCCCGCAGCCTTCAGCTTCTGATTCGACAGCGCACAGTATGTCGGTCGCGGCGCCCTGAGCGAGGCGGTTTCCAGCGTGATCGGACGAATGTCCAGCTCGCTGTCGAGCAGCCGCGCCGCCTCCACGGCGATCCCGGCCCACGTCGCCGCGCCGCCGTTGACGCAGTGATACACCCCCGGCGGAATCTCGCACTCGAGGACCTGGCGCGTGGCGCGTGCGATGTCGGTCGTATACGTCGGTGACGCGGTGCGATCGACGAAGACCGGCACCGGATCGCCGGCTCTGATGCGCTCGACGATCGTGGCCAGGCTGCCCTTCCTCGCCCCCGCCGGCCCCGGTTCACCGAACAGGCTTTCTACGCGGAGCACGTAAGCGCGACGATGCTCGAGGGCGAACCACTCGCCGAGCAGCTTCGACGCCGCGTAGACGCCGCGCGGATTCGGTGAGTCCTCTTCGGTGTACGGCACGGAAGACCGACCGTCGAAGACGAAGTCGGTGCTGTAGTGGACGAAGGTCGCGCCGCTCCGGCCCGCGGCCCTCGCCAGCGCCAGCACACCAAACGCGTTCACGGCAAGCGCGCACGTCGCGTCGTCCTCGGCGCCGTCCACATCATTGAACGCCGCGCAATTGATGATGATGTCCGGTCGGACGTCGTCGCAGGCGCGCGCGACGGATGATTCGCTGCTGATGTCCAGTGAGGCCCGGACGGGCGTGATCAACTCGTGCCCGGCGGAGAGCTCGCGCACCATCGCCGCGCCAAGCAGCCCTCCCGCTCCGGTGAGCAGCACACGACTCACGAAGTCACAGCGTCCGCGAGAGCAGCGACGACCGCCTCCTGCTGCTCGCCTGCCAGCTCTCCGTAGATCGGGAGCGCGAGCGTGGAATCCGCCGCCGCCTCGGCCTCGGGAAAGTCGCCCCGCCGGTGGCCAAGCGGCGCAAAGCACTCCTGCAGATGAAAGGGCACCGGATAGTAGATCTCCGTGCCAATCCCCGCAGCCGCCAGCCGATCACGCACCTGGTCGCGATTCGGGACCCGGACGACGTATTGGTTGAAGATGTGATGGCTGCCGGAAGGTTCCGAGGGCAGCCC
>JBOGIX010000364.1:0-4188 GCA_050744685.1 Vicinamibacterales bacterium
ATCAGCCGGCCCGTCCTTCGCGCGTGCGGCGCTCGGGCGAGGTCCGCCTTCGCGCCATCGGCGCTTCGGCGCCCAGGCGAGCGGCCTGTCCGCCGTAGCCTTGGCGGAGGCGGAAGCGTGTAAGGGGGGCCGGGGGACGAAGTCCCCCGGTGAGTAACGATGCCGACAGTACGGATCGACATGATCCAGACGCTTGCGGTGTCAGCCGTCGTGCTGTTCGCCGGCTACGGCATCAAGCGATACGTGTCGGTGCTCGATCGGTACAACATTCCCGCGCCGGTCGTCGGCGGGTTCCTGTTCGCGTTAATCAGCCTCGTACTCAGGCAGGCGGGCCTGCTTGCGCTCGAGTTCGACACGGTGCTCCAGGGCCCCCTGATGATCGCGTTCTTCACGACCATCGGGTTCGGCGCCAGCCTGTCGCTGCTGCGTACGGGCGGGCCGCTGGTGCTGCTGTTCTTCGCCGTGTCCAGCGTGGTGGCGGTGATGCAGAATCTCGTCGGCCTGGCGGTGGCGATTCCGCTCGGCGAGCACCCGCTGCTCGGCGTGCTGGCCGGATCGGTCACGCTGACCGGCGGACCGGCCACCGGCCTGGCGTTCGCGCCCGAGTTCGAGAACGCCGGCGTGCCCGCCGCCGCGACCGCCGCGGTGGCCGCGGCGATGGTGGGCATCGTGGCCGGGGGGCTGATTGGCGGTCCGGTTGGCACCTGGCTCCTCCGGCGGGGCGGCACGCCCGCGCCCCGGCGGCCGCAGCCGGCGCCGCTCCACGCCGGCGTTACCGCGTTCAATATCGTAGAAAATCGGATGCCCGAGCCCGTCGTGTCGGCGCCCGGGGGGGAAGATGTCGAGGCATACAGCCTGCTGAAGAACCTGGCGCTGATTCTGGCGGCGATGGGCGTCGGCGGCCTGCTGAGCGCGTGGCTCTCGGCCTACGTCACCTTGCCGGCCTACATCGGTGCGATGCTCGTCGCCGCGGCGATCCGGAACCTGGACGACGTCACGCGCTGGTGCGGCGCGTCGCAGCGCATCATCGACGACCTCGGCACCGTCGTCTTGTCGCTGTTCCTGACGATGGCGCTGATGACGCTGAAGTTGTGGCAGCTGGCGGGACTGGCGCAGCCGCTGGCGGTGATCCTGGTCGCGCAGGTGGCGCTCATCGCCGTGCTCGCGGCCGTCGTCATCTATCCGCTCGTCGGGCGCGATTACGAGGCCGCCGTGATGGCGAGCGGCTTCTGCGGGTTCATGCTCGGGACGACCGCGAATGCGATGGCCAACATGGAGGCGATCGCGGCGCGTTATGGACCGGCGCCGAAGGCGTTCCTCGTCGTGCCGATGGTCGGCGCGTTCTTCATCGATTTCACGAACGCGCTGATCATCACGGCGTTCCTGAACTACTGGAGGTAGGTGGGGAGTGGGTGTTGACATGTCGCTGAGCCGTGCCCATGCGTGGCAATTGATGACCGAGTACACCCACAGCGAGAGCCTGCGGAAGCACATGCTCGCCGTGGAGGCGGCCGTGCGCGGCTACGCGCGGCTGTGGGGCGAGGACGAGGAAGGCTGGGGCGTGGTCGCGCTGCTGCACGATTTCGATTACGAGCGGTGGCCCGACCTGGAGAACCATCCCTTTCGAGGGGTGGAAATCCTGAAGGAGAAGGGATACCCCGAGTGGGTGACCCGTGCGATCCTGTCGCACGCGGACTATTCGGGCGTGCCCCGCGAGTCGCGGCTCGAGAAGACGCTGTATGCGTGCGACGAGATGTCGGGGTTCGTGACCGCCGCGGCGCTGGTCCGCCCGTCGAAGAGCGTGCTGGATCTGGAGGCGCCTTCGGTCATGAAGCGCATGAAGGACAAGGCGTTCGCACGCGCCATCAGCCGCGAGGACCTCAAGCGCGGCGCCGAGGAGCTCGGGTTGCCGCTCGAGGAGCACGTCGCAAACGTGATTACGTTCCTGCGGGCGCAGGCGGGCCCGCTCGGGCTCGAGGGAAACCTCTGACCCCCGATTCCGTATAAGGTTAGACAGTTGGAAACCGCTGCCCCCGCCACGACGGCCCTGCCCCTGATTCCGAACGCGACCGGTCCGGCCGAGACCGTCGTGCAGCTCGAAGGGGTCACGGTCATCTACGGCAAGAACCAGGCGCTCAGGAACGTCTCGGCGCGCTTCGCGCGCGGCGCCGTCGGCCTGCTGGGCCCGAACGGCGCCGGGAAGAGCACCATGCTCAAGGCGCTCCTGGGCTTCGTCAAGCCGGATGCCGGGCGCATGTCGGTGCTCGGCCTGGACGTCGCCCAGAGCCCGCTGGCCATCCGCGCGCGCCTCGGGTACATGCCGGAAAGCGACGCGCACATTCCGGGCATGAACGCCGTCTCGTTCGTGGCCTACTGCGGGCAGCTGGCCGGGCTGCCGGCCGTCGATGCCATGCAGCGTGCGCACGAAGTGCTGTACTACGTCGGCCTGGGCGAAGCGCGGTACCGCAACATCGAAACCTATTCGACGGGCATGAAGCAGCGCATCAAGCTCGCGCAGGCGCTCGTGCACGATCCCGATCTGCTGTTCCTCGACGAGCCGACCAACGGCATGGACCCGAAGGGGCGCGACGAGATGCTCGAGCTCGTGCGCGATCTCGGGCACAACAAGAACGTCGCGCTGATCCTGTCCTCCCACCTGCTCCCCGACGTCGAGTACACGTGCGACCACGTCGTGGTAATGGACAAGGGGCAGGTCGCGGCGCAGGGGCCGATCGACGAGCTGAAGGGGCCCGCGGGGCGGGTCTTCGAGCTGCGCATCAAAGGCAACCTGCCGGCCTTCATCGACGCGCTGCGCGGCGCCGGCATGGACTGCCACGCGACCGACGAGGACGTCATGCGGGTCTTCGTGCCGGCCGGTCGCGCCGACGGCGACCAGCGTGCGATCTTTGCGCTCGCGGCCGCCCACCGGGTCCAGGTGCGCCACCTGCGCCCGAGCGTGCCCACGCTCGAGGACGTGTTCGCGAAGGCGGTGGGGGAGTGAAGGCTTCGGGGAGAGTAATGACGGGCGCTGAACCGCGGCGCTAGCAACAATGCCTATCCACGATCAAAGTTATCGCCGTTACGGCGGCGGCCGGACGGGCCCCGGCAGGGGATGGACGGTCATCGCGCGCGCCGGCATCATGAGCGTCGTGCGCAAGCGCGTGTTTTTGGGCGTGCTGATCTTCGCGTGGCTGCCGTTCGTGGTGCGCGCCGTGCAGATCTACATCGCCGAGAACTTCGCGCAGGCGGCGATGATCGCGCCCACCGCGCAGACCTTCCGCGAGTTCCTCGAGCAGCAGGATTTCTTCGTCTTCATCGTCACCATCTATGTCGGGGCGGGGCTCATCGCCAACGACCGGCGCGCCAACGCGCTGCAGATCTACCTGTCGAAGCCGCTGCTGCGTTCGGAGTACATCGCCGGCAAGGCGGCCGTGCTGTTCACGTTCCTGATGCTGGTGACCTGGCTGCCGGCCATCCTGCTGCTGCTCATCCAGGTGATGTTCGCCGGCAGCTTTGCGTTCATCAGCAAGAACCTGTTTCTCTTCCCGGCGATCACGGTGGCGTCGCTGCTGCAGGTCCTGCTGGCGACCTTCACGATGCTGGCGCTGTCGTCGCTCTCCAAGAGCGCACGTTACGTCGGCATCCTCTACGCCGGGATCATCTTCTTCACCGCGGCGATCTACGGCGCGATGTACGCGATTACCGGGGGCAGCACGAAGCTCTCCTACCTGTCGCTCGGCGCGAACCTGGCGCAGGTGGTGGACGTCATCTTCCGTGTGCCGCCACGCTACGCGACACCATGGCCGGTCTCGCTCATCGTCGTGATCGGGCTCATCGTGCTGTCGATCTCGGTGCTCGAACGGCGCGTGCGCGGCGTGGAGGTCGTCACGTGAGCGCTCCCGTGGTCTCCACCGAGCACGTCTCCAAGTGGTACGGGCAGGTGATCGGCCTGAACGACGTCAGCGTGAACGTGCCGCCCGGCATCACCGGCCTGCTCGGGCCGAACGGCGCGGGCAAGTCCACGTTCATGAAGCTCATCACCGGCCAGCTGAAACCGAGCAAGGGCACGGTGAAGGTGCTCGGCGAGCCGATCTGGCGCAACCCGCACCTGTTCTTCCAGCTCGGGTTCTGCCCGGAACAGGATGCGTTCTACGAGCGCATGACCGGGCTCGAGTGGGTGACCGCGCT
>JBOGIX010000365.1:0-2423 GCA_050744685.1 Vicinamibacterales bacterium
CCTCGGAACTCTCGGCGCGAGGTTGCGCTCCGTTCGCCTCCGTTGAGCCTCCGTTCGCTCCGTTTAGAGATCCGTGGTCTCGATAGCCTCCGCCTCCTCGATCTCCGCGTCGATCTCCGCGGCCTCAGCCTCAGCGCGTTCCAGCTGAACGGCGCCGCCGTATCCGCCTGCCTTCCACCCGGCGGCGTCTAACGAGGTGAACGCCGCGTTCTATAATCGGGCCAAGTCAATTCGCAGGATGATTCATGCGCTTCCATCCGCGTCTCCCTCGATCGTTTCGCCGGATATTTGCCGCATCCCTCTGCCTGGGCGCGTGGGCCACGTTTCCCCCCGCCTACGCCGTCCAGGGCCAGCCAGCTGCTGAACCGGCGAGCTTCGTCGCCTCGGGACGCCGCTCGATCGCCCACGGACAACTGGACGAGGCGGAGGCGCAGGCCAGCCGGCGTCCGGCGAACGACACTGCGGCAGCCGCTATCCGGGGACAGGTCGCTGTCTTGCGCGGGGAGTATCAGGACGCGCTGGCGATTCTCGAGCCGGCCGCCGCGCTCGAGCCGGCCGGTGAGGCGGCCCTCCAGCTCGGGTTGCTGCAGCAGCTGCTCGGCCGCCGGCAGGAGGCCACGCGTGTGCTCCAGACCGTGGTGAGCGAAGCCGGTTCGAACGACGCCGAAGCGCTTTTCCGAGCCGCGCGTGCCGCGCAGGCGCTCGGAGCCGAACAGGAGGCCAACTCGTTCTATCGCGCGGCCGACGCGCTGTCTGCCGACACCGCGATCGATACGGCATGGGGCCTGCTGTTCCTCGAGAAGTACAACAAGCCGGAAGCGCTTCGATCGCTGAAGGACGCGATCCAGGCCGACCCGCAATGGGCGCCCGCGCATGCCGGCCTCGGGCGCGTCCTGGCCGACGAGAACCCGCCCGCCGCGGAGGCCGCGGCGACCCGGGCCCTGGAAATCGATCCGCAGCTCGCGGACGCGCACCTCCTGCTCGCCGAGCTCGACCTGAACAACTCGCGGTGGGACGAGGCGCGGAAGCGCATCGATACCGTGCTCGGCATCAACCCGTCGCACCTCGAGGCGCGCTCGTGGCTGGCGGCCGTCGCTTATGTGCGCGACGATCGCGACGCATTCGAAGCCGAAGCCCGGCGCGTGCTCGGGATCAATCCCGCATACGGCGACGTCTACCGCGTCGCGGCCGAACTGGCCGCTCGCAATTACCGCTTCGAGGAAGCCGTTGCGCTCGCCCGGCAGGCGATCGCGCTCGATCCCTCGAACACCCGCGCGTATGGCGATCTGGGCATGCACCTCATGCGCACCGGCGACGAAACCGAGGCCCGCCGCGCGCTCGAGCGATCGTTCAATGACGATCCGTTCGACAGGGTCACCTACAATCTGCTGTCGTTGCTCGACACCATCGACAAGTTCGTCGTGGAGACGAGCGGCGATCTGATTTTCAAGTTCCATCCGGACGAAGCGCCAGTCATGCGCGAGTACGCCATACCGCTGGCGCACGAGGCGCTGAAGGCCCTTGCGGCAAAATATCAGGTGACGCCCAAAGGTCCCATCCTGATCGAGGTCTTTCCCAACCACGACGACTTCGCCGTACGCACGCTCGGTCTGCCTGGCATGATCGGCGCCCTCGGCGCCTGCTTCGGCCGCGTCGTCACCATGGACTCACCGAAAGCGCAGCAGCCGGGCACGTTTTCCTGGCAGGCGACGTTGTGGCACGAACTGACGCACGTGGTCACGCTGCAGCTCTCCAACCAGCGCGTTCCGCGATGGCTCACCGAGGGCATCTCCGTGTATGAGGAATCCCAGGCGCGCCGCGAATGGGGACGGGACATGGAAGTGCCGTTCGCGAGGATGCTGCAGCGAGGCGAGGTCCTGAAGGTGAAGGACCTCAACGCCGGCTTCACGCGCCCCGAAACCATCGGGCTGGCGTACTACGAAGCCTCGCTCCTCGTCGATCACATCGTGACCACGTTCGGGCAGGAGGCGGTGCGAAAACTGCTGGCGGCGTACGGTCAGGGCGCGGAGGGTGAAGCGGCGCTCACGCGCGGCCTCGGCGCGACGACCGAACAGCTGCAGGTCGGCTTCGACAAGACGCTGCAGGCGCGCTTCGCACCGCTGCTCGCTGCGCTGGGGAACGTGGAGGGCGAGGGCAAGAAGCCCGCCGACGCGGGCGAAGGAGATCTCGCCGCGCTGAAGGCCGCCGCCTCGGCGAACTCGGGGAACTACGCGGCGCAGCTCGCGCTTGGCCGCGTGCTGGCCGCGGCCGGTGACCCGGCGGCGTTCGAGCCGCTCGACCGCGCGGCGGCGCTCGTCCCGGTCGCGACCGGCGAGAACAGTCCCAACGCGCTCATCGGCGGGCTCGCCGAGAAGCTTGGCGATCTGCCGCGGGCCATCAAGGCCTATCGGGCGCTGCTCGAG
>JBOGIX010000366.1:0-5499 GCA_050744685.1 Vicinamibacterales bacterium
AGACCGAGTCGCGAATCGCCTCCGTGATCGAGATGTTTTCCACCTGGAGCCGGATCGGCCGGACGAAATCCAGCACTTCCACCACGATGGCGTTGGCCATCTTGGCTTCGCTGATGATGTCGGTGAGGACCATCTGCGCGTCGGGGGCATCGGGAATCTTCCGACGGAGCAGCCCGGCCATGACCTCGATGCCGGCGAGCGGGTTCTTGACCTCGTGCGCGATGGCCGCCGCCATCTCGCCGAGCGCCGCCAGCCGATCGCGCAGCCGCTCCCGTTCCTCGAGCTGCTCGACGCGCGTCAGGTCCTTGAAGTACAGCGTGGCGCCGGTCACCCGCCCGCGCCTGTCGCGCACCTGCGACAGCGTGTAGCCGATCACCTTCCCCGTGCCCTTCAGCCGCAGCTCCGCGCGGTTCGGGAGGTGCGACAGCTCGAAGGCGGCCGAGACGATGCGACACACGTCCTGCTGCGACTTCAGCACCTCGGTGAACGGGCTGCCGATGTCGGAGGGCTGCCGCTTCAAGCCGAGGATCTGATACGCGACGTCGTTCATGACGGCAATCCTGCCGTCGCGCATCACGGCGAGCACGCCGTTGCGCAGGCTCCAGACCAGGTCGTGAAAGAAGCTGTGGCCCGCCGGGTCGGCTGGCCGGCCGCCCGCGATCCGCTTCGCGGATGGGTTGCGGGGGCGCGACGGACGGGGCGGTTTCCGATCGGGCATGGCGAGCTCGGGGCCGTGTTCCGGAGAACCTTCCGGCGTCAACATTGTAATTGGCCCCCTGCCGTCAGCCAAGCTGCTTCCCTTCTGTAACTTACGGGCCGTTCCGCGCCTTCGCGACGCAGCCCTGCCGTATAGTCGGGCTACTCCCCGGGGCTGGAAGGGCAAATGGGATGCCCGGCGCCAGCGTGCGCGCCGGGAGGATTCGTTAGGGAAATCGAGGGAGTTCTGTCAGGTCGCTGAGAACCGGATTACAGGATCGGCATCCGATTACGATTCTGTCTGCAGCTGTTCCCACTGATGCATGAGGTCGCCGACCTCCCACATGAGCGACTGATGCCTGTCGATCACCGGCTTGGCCGACTCGTGGTTGTCGTAGAAGCCGGCCACCGACATCGAGGCCTCCAGCTCCTTGATCGCCTGCTCGCGATCGGCGATGCGCGTCTCGAGATCCTCGATGCGGCGCCGCCGCGCGTCCGCCGCCTTCTTCTCGCGGCGCGCCTCCGCTTCCTGGCGCTTCCGTTCCTCGTACGATTCCTGCGCCTGCGGCTTTGACGGAGATCGTGGCGCCGCCTGTTCCGTGCGTGTCGATGCTGTCGCAGCTGAGGGCTTCGTCGCTCTTGCGTCAGCGCTGGTGGCGCTCGCGCCGGGGGAAGCCGCCGTCGAGACGCGACGGCCGTTGCCGTCGGCCTCGCGCTGCTTGCGGCTCCACAGGAATTCCTCGTAGTTCCCGGGATAGACGAGCGCGCCGCCGCCGCCGATCTCGACGATCTTGGTCGCCAGCTTGTCGACGAAGTAGCGATCGTGCGAGACGAAGATCAGGGAGCCGCCGAAATCCTCGAGCGCATCGAGCAGGACGTCCTTCGAGTCGAGATCGAGATGGTTGGTCGGCTCGTCGAGCAGCAGCGTGTTGGACGGACGCAGCAGCATCCGCGCCACCGCCAGCCGCGTTCGCTCGCCTCCCGACAGCACCCGCACCGGCTTGTCCACGTCGTCGCCGGAAAACAGGAAGCCGCCGAGGATGTTGCGGATGTTCGGCACCATGTGGACCGGCGCGTCGCCCGCGAGCGTCTGGTAGACCGTCAGCGTCGGATCGAGGCGCGTCGCTTCGTCCTGGGCGAAGTACTGCGTCACCACCTGGTGTCCCTCGGTGCGGACGCCCGAGTCGGGCGGTTCGACGCCCGACAGCATGCGCATCATCGTGGACTTGCCGGCGCCGTTCGGGCCCACGAGCGCGAGGCGATCTCCGCGTTCGATGTGCAGGTTCACGCCGGAGAAGACGCGCTCGGCGCCGTAGGCCTTATTGATGCCGCGCAGGTCGAGCACCGTGCGACCGCTCCTGGCGCAGTCCGGAAACGAGAAGTGCACGCGCTTCCGTTCGGGCGGGATCTCGAGCGGGACGATCCTCTCGAGCATCTTGATGCGGCTTTGCACCTGGGCCGCTTTCGTCGCCTGGTAGCGGAAGCGGTTGATGAACGCCTGCATGCGCTCGATCTCGTCGTCCTGCTCCTTCTTCTGCTGGCGCAGGCGATCCATGCGGGCGTCGCGTTCGCGCAGGTATGCGGAGTAGTTGCCGATGTAATCGGTCAGCGTCCGCATCCCGATTTCAGTGATCCGCGTGACGACCGCGTCCAGGAAGAAACGATCGTGCGAGACGAGGATGACCGCGTGCGGGTAGGTGGCGAGATACTCTTCCAGCCAGTTGCGCGCCTCGAGGTCGAGATGGTTCGTCGGCTCGTCCAGGAGCAGCAGCCCGGGGCGGCCGAGCAGCAGCTTGGCGAGCGCGATGCGCATCTGCCAGCCACCGGAAAACGTTTCGCACGACTTGTCGAGATCGGCAGGGGAGAAGCCCAGACCGCGCAGTACGGTGGTGATCTTGAGATCGATGCTGTAGCCCTCGAGCCGCCGAAACTCTTCCTGGAGCTCGCTGTATCGCGAGAGCATCGTCTCGTGATCGCCTTCGGAGACGTCGTCGTCGCCCAGGCGTCCCTCGAGCGTGGCGATCTCGGCGCGCATGTCGAGGAGCGGCTTGAACGCGAGGCCGGCCTCCTCGAGCAGCGTGCGTCCCGAGTGGCTGAGGCCATCCTGCGGCAGGTAGCCGATGGTCATGCTCGACGGCTTGGTGATCAGCCCGGCATCAGGCTCTTCGAGCCCGGCCAGCATCTTCAGAAGAGTCGTCTTGCCGGCACCGTTCGGGCCGCTGAGGCCGACGCGGTCGCCATCGTCTATCTGCCAGCTCACCTTGTCGAGGAGGACGCGGCCGCCGAACGATTTCGAGAGTGCGGATAACTGAATCACGCTGAGTTTTCTGTTCTCGCGGGCGGCCTCTTGCTGCAGAGGGCCGCCTTGAGGCGGCATTTTGTCCTCGCGGGCGGCTCTTGCGCCAGAGCCGCCTTTGCGGCGGCGCTCGCGGCAGTGCTTGCCCTCGTGAGGGGCTGGTAACTACAGGAAACACACTATTTTAGCACGCGGCGAAGAGCTGGCGGCCGGGGCGGTTTGGGTCGGCAGGTAAAGGTGTTCAGGTTGGCTAAGCCGAACAGCGTCGCGCCGACGCCTTGGCCTCGGGTCGGTGTGCCTCGCCCGGCGTTGGCCTGTCAGTCGACTCCTTTCTCGATTGTCGTGTGGAGCGTATAACGAACTCTATATGACAAATGCGACGTGACAGGTTGGCTGGTCCATAACGGCCCGTCAAGCGGTTTTTCGGGGGACGCTGGACAGGCTTCCTGCGCGGCAGCTTACTCGCCGAGGGCCTTGGCCGCCGCCGCGAGGACACGAGGGACGCGGAACGGCTTCGTGAGATAGCCGGACACTCCAAGGTTGACGGCCTCGATCGCGCTGGCCTCGGTGGAGTACCCGGTGATGATGATCACCGGAATATCGGGCTTCAGGCGGCGTGCTTCGCGAATCACGGTCAACCCGTCGACGCCCGGCATCTTCAGATCGGTGATGAGCAGATCGTACGGAATGATGCGCAGGCGCTCGAGTGCGTTCCGGCCGTCGGGTGCGAGGTCCACATCGTATTCGGCCAGCGCCAGGGTCTTGGCGAGCAGGTCCCTGATGCTCGCCTCATCGTCCACGACGAGCACGCGCGGGCGTGAAGTCGATGCCGCCACGCTCCGGGCGGCCGCAGGCGCCGGACGCAGGTTGCGCGGCCGCTGACTCTCCAGCCACGCATCGATGTCCCGCTTGCGGAAGCGCCACTGGCGCCCGACCCGCACCGCCGGGATCTTGCCGGCCTTGATCAGGCGGTAGACCGTCCGGAGGTTGACCTGCAGATACTCGAGTACCTCTTCGGTCGTCAGGAATCCTTCTTCCATGGTGCTTAGTGGAACTTTATCAGACTTAGACCTGCATCGCGTCAACTCCCAACTCCCAACTTCCAACTTCCAAGACGCGAGAGGCGCTGGAACGTGGTGGAAATTGCGCCCCATAGCTGTCCGGCCGACCTTCATCCCACTCTCTCGCGCCACGCGCTTTGGGAGTTGGGAGTTGGGAGTTGGGAGTTGAAGATGTTCACCCCTGAGCCGGCAACTCGATCGTGAAGATCGCGCCGCCATCCGGTGCGTTGCCCGCGTGCACGGCCCCTCCGTGCTCCTGCACGATTCCGTACGTGATCGCCAGGCCGAGGCCGGTGCCCTTGCCGACGTCCTTCGTCGTGAAGAACGGATCGAAGATGCGCGGCAGGATCTCTGGAGGTATGCCGGGGCCCGTGTCGCGGATGGTAGTGACGATGGTGTTGGAGGCCTGATCGAAGCGCGCGCGTACATCGATGCGGTTGTTTCCAGCGGCCGGGGCGATGGCGTGCTCAGCGTTGACCAGGATGTTGAGGAACGCCTGGTGCAGCAGCAGCGGGTCGCCGCTGATCCAGGGGAGGTCCTGGGCCTCGTCGCGCGTGACCGTGATCCCCGCCTGCGTGAGCGCTGCCGATCGGCTCACGAGTGCGCGCGACAGGATGCGCGACAACCGCAGGCGGCGTCGCGTCATGCGCCGTGAGCCGGTAAACATCAGCAGGCTGCGCACGATTTTTGCCGCCCGCTCCGCGTCCTGGAAGATCTGGCGCAGGTCGCGGCGGAGCGGCCTCGCCGCCTCCGACGTCTGGATCATCAGCTCGAGGTGCCCGAGCACCCCCTGCAGCGGATTGTTCATTTCGTGCGCGACGCCGGCCACGAACTGTCCGAGCGAGGCGAGCTTCTCCGACTGCGCGAGCCGCTCGCGCAGCGCCTCGCGCTCCTTCTGGAGCCGCGTCTGATCGGTGACGTCGCGCGCCACCAGCACACGGCCCACGGGTTCGCCGCCATGGTTGATGAGCGCGGTCATGGTCACGGCGAACGTGCCGCCGAGCCGTTCGTCCTCGAACTGACGCGTGTTCACCGGGCCGGTGTCGCCGCCGAGGGCGTCGGCCGCCGCCGGATCGACGGATGCGGCCCAGGCCACCATCTCGCGCCCGACGAGCGTGGCGAGGGGCCCTTCGAGGATCTCGGCGAGCGACAACCCGCTGCGCGCGACGAACGCCTCGTTCATCTGGACAACGCGCAGCTCGCTGTCGGTGACGACCACCAGATCGACGAGGGAATTGAAGGTGTCCTCGAGTAACCGCCGTTGTCGCAGCACTTCCTCGAGCAGCTGGATGTTCTCGATCGCCGCCGACAGCTGTCGGCCGAGCTCGTGTGCGAGCTCGACGAGCTGGTCCGGCTCGAGCGGCTCGACGGCCGGCGCTTCCGCGATCAGCGTGCCCAGCGCGCGCCGCCGACCGCGGAGGGGGACGAGCAGCAGCTCCCCGTCCT
>JBOGIX010000367.1:0-3865 GCA_050744685.1 Vicinamibacterales bacterium
CGCTGCGAGCGTGCTCCGCGAGTTCCCCGACCTGAGCTCAAGGCTGGACGAACCGATGCCCGGCGGGGCCTTCGGCGCGACGCCGCTCCTCGCGGCGGTCTCGGCCGGGAGCCGGGAGATGATCGACGTGCTGCTCGCGGCCGGTGCCGACATCAACGCGCGCAGCCACTGGTGGGCGGGAAGCTTTGGCGTGCTCGATCACGATGGGGAGCTGGCCGACTTCCTGATCGAGCGGGGCGCGATCGTCGACGCGCACGCGGCGGCGCGTCTCGGCAGGATCGAACGCCTCCGCGAGCTCCTCGACACCGATTCGGCCCTGGTGCACGCGCGAGGCGGCGACGGTCAGACGCCGCTGCACTTTGCCTCGACCGTGGAGGTCGCGTCGTTGCTGCTCGAACGCGGCGCGGACATCGACGCGTGCGACATCGATCACGAGTCGACGCCGGCGCAATGGATGATCCGGGATCGTCAGCCCGTCGCCCGATTCCTGGTCGGCCGCGGCTGCCGCACCGACGTCCTCATGGCTGCGGCCCTTGGCGAGGCGGCGCTCGTGCAGCAGCATCTCGATGCCGACCCTGCAGCCATCCGCACGACCGTGTCGGACCGGTACTTCCCACGTCGCGATCCGCGGAGCGCCGGGTCCATCTACCTCTGGACGCTCGGCGCGAACAAGGACGCGCACACGATCGCCCGCGAGCTCGGACACCGGGCGGTGTTCCGGCTGCTGATGGATCGCTCGCCCGATTCGCTGAAGTTCGCGGTCGCGTGCTCGCTCGGCGACGAGCAGATCGCCCGTGACCTGCTGTCAGAGGACGCGGCGCTCGCCACGCGCCTGTCACCGGACGAACTGAGCCGATTGCCTGCCGCGGCGCAGGAGAACGACACACGAGTCGTGAGCGTGATGCTCGGGTCCGGCTGGCCGCTCGACGCGCGCGGCCAGCACGGCGCGACCGCGCTGCACTGGGCCGCCTTTCACGGCAACGCGGAGATGACACGCCGCCTGCTCGCGCGCGGCGCGCCGATCGACGTCGTGGACCGCGACTACGCCGGCACGCCCATGCGCTGGGCGATCTACGGATCCACGCACGGATGGCACTGCCGCACCGGAGACTACGCCGGCGTGGTACGCGCGCTGGTCGAGGCGGGAGCGCCGGTGCCCGCCGATGCCGATCTCGCGGACGCCAGCCAGGCTGTCAAGGATGCGGTGCGTGAAGCCCGGAACGACTAGTCTGCTCAGGGCTGCAGGTACCGTTCGCGATACGTGCGCGAGAACCCCGCCATGTCTTTACGGCCCTCGAACTGCATCGCGTTCACGTCGTACTCCAGTGCCTCGGACGGATGGTAAATCGCCAGCGTGCCGAGCAGAACGACTTCCGTGAGGAGCGCGGCGTAGTCGAGATTGGCCGAGCAGCGCGTGCCGCGTCCCTTCACCACCGCGTCGAGAAACTCGTGATAGTGGTTGCGCGACGTGCCCTTCGGGACCTCGCGTTCCAGATACTTGGCCTGGGGGTGCAGGCTCGGATAATCGATGTGCGGCAGCAGGATGGCACCTTCGGTGCCGATCATGACCGCGCCCGAGCTGGGGATCTTGCCGCCGACCGCATCGATGACCGCTTGTGGCGGCCGCTCGCTGCCGTCGTACCACCAGAAATCGAGCGTCTCGGCCGCGGTGAGCGGCGTGCCGTCGAACACGAAGTGAATCTTCGACTGGACCGGCCAGCTGCCATGCACGGGGGCCGGGCCGTGTGAGGTGACCTGGCGCGGCAGCGAGAGTGCCAGCCCCCGCAGCGGCGTGCTGAAGATGTGACACCCCATGTCGCCGAGCGTGCCGGTGCCGTAGCCGATACGCCGCCGCCAGTTTCCCGGGTGATACACGCCCGTCTTGAACGGGCGCGGCTCGCCGATGCCGATCCAGCCGTCCCAGTCGAGGGTGGGCGGAACCGGATCCGCCCCCTCGGGAATGGCGTTCACGTCGCCCCAGGCCTTGTCGCAGAACGTGTGCACCTCGCGGATCTTGCCAACCGCCCCCTCGCGGAGCAGCTGTTCGGTGACGAGCTGCGTTTCGTGCGAGGAGATCTGAATGCCCATCTGCGTGACCAGGTTCCGCGTGCGTGCGTAATGGGCCAGCACGCGCGTCTCCCGCGGCGTCAGCGCGAGCGGCTTCTGCACGTAGACGGCCTTGCCCATCTTCATCGCCGACATCGCGATCGGGGCGTGCATGTGGTCGGGTGTCGAGATGCTGACCGAATCGACGTTCTGTTCTTCCTTGCGGAACATCTCGCGCCAGTCCTGGTAGACGCGCACCTCGGGAAAGAGCTTCTTCACCTGCTCGGTGCGCGACAGGTCGACGTCGGCCACCGCGGTGAGGACGAAGCCCGGATGCGTCGAAAATGCGCGAATGTCCGAGAGCGCCTGGCCGGCGGCGCCCACGCTGGCATGGCGGATCTTGCCGCCCTGGGCGAGGAGCCGCGAGCCGGCGAACGGCGCGGCTGCGGCGCTGCCCGCCACACCGCGAAGGAATGTTCTGCGGGAAATACTCATCGGTGAATTGTACTCAATCGGTTGCCGGCGGATCCGCCGCGCTATCGGCGTCCCGGCCCGGTATGATTCGAGGATGTCCAACCCACTCGAACGCTGCCAGCAGTTTCACCGTCTGCACCAGTCCGGCTGCTTCGTCATCCCGAACCCGTGGAGCCCTGGCACCGCCCGCGTGCTGGCGCAGCTGGGATTTCCCGCGCTCGCTACGACCAGCGCCGGGTTCGCCTGGTCGCTCGGCACGCGCGACAACGGCGTGTCGCTTCGCGAAGCGCTCGCCCATTTCCGCGCGATCGCCGCCGCGGTCGACGTGCCGGTCAATGCCGACTTCGAAGGGGGGTTCGCCATCGCCCCTGAAACCCTTGCCGCGAACGTCGCGCAGGCGGCCGACACCGGCATCGCGGGGCTGTCGGTCGAAGACTCGACCGGTGATCCGAACGCGCCGCTCTTTGACTTCGGCCTGGCCGTCGAGCGAATCCGCGCGGCGCGCCGGGCCATCGACGAGAGCGGCACGCCTCTCGTCCTGACAGGCCGATCGGAAGGCTTCATCGTCGGACGGCCCGACCTGCAGGAGACGATTCGCCGCCTGGCGGCCTACGCCGAAGCGGGCGCGGATTGCCTGTACGCTCCCGGCCTTCGCTCCGTTGCGGACGTCGTCGCCGTTGTCAAGGCGGTGGCGCCCAAACCGGTGAACGTGCTCGCGGCATCCAACTTCGCGAGCGTCTCGGAGCTGGCGGCGGCGGGTGTGCGCCGCATCAGCGTGGGCGGTGCACTCGCACGATCGGCTTGGACGGCATTCCTCGCAAGCGCCCACGAAATCGCCGAACAGGGCACGTTCAGCCGCCTCGCGGCATCGGCGACGCACCAGGAGGTCAATGGGTTGTTTGGCGTGGATTGATTGTCAGTGGCCAGTTTCCAGTTATGTGTGGCTTCCGGCTTCAGCCGGAAGAGTTTCCCGCAAATCTTCCGCCTGAAGGCGGAAGCCACGCCAGAATGAGGAGGGCTCGAGGTTTTGGAGATAATCGATCGATGAGCGGCACGCAGCAACTGGAAGTATGGCTTCGTGGCCCGATTGCGGGGGTGCCGGCGCTGCTGCAGCCCGTCGCCCACAGCCTCCTGCAGTGCCGCGAGGAGCTGAGCGCCGCGCTCGCCGCGCTGACGCCCGAACAGATCTGGACACAGCCTGGCGGCGCCGCATCGGTCGGGTTTCACGTGCGTCACGCTGCAGGCAGCCTCGACCGGCTGTTCACGTATGCGCGTGGTGAAGCGCTGTCGCCGGCCCAGCGCGCCGCGCTGGCTATCGAGACGCAGCCCGATCTCGCGCCGAATG
>JBOGIX010000368.1:0-3984 GCA_050744685.1 Vicinamibacterales bacterium
TTCCTCGAGCGGGACGAAGCGGAGCGCGAGCCGCCGTGCGAGCCTTATCCCTGGGACGGCGTGCGCAACGTCCGGCCGTTCTCCCGGTTCGGGACGACCGTGGTCGAGGGCGTGTATTGAATGGTCCCGGCGCGGCGAGCGCGTGAACGTTGCGCGTGAGCGTCACCTGGTGCCAATTGCGTGGCTTCCGCCTTCAGGCGGAAGATCGTACGCGCGCCACAGACTTCCGGCTGAAGCCGGAAGCCACAGGCGATTTATTCACAGGCTTTTGAAGCCGGAAGCCACGATGGCGTATGGCGCTTGAGAACCCGAACCCGCGGGCGGCGAGCCGCGGACCACGAATCGCGACATGATCCACTTACCGATTCTCCGTCACGGCGTCCCCTACAAGAGTCTCGACGTGGTGACCGTGCCGCACCATCGCACGTGCGAGCCCTTTGTCGAGATCAGCCAGGCCAACGCGGGACTCATCAGGCGGGATCTCCGGCCCGACTGCCAGGCGGCCGCCCGCGAGCGTCTCGCTGCCATCCCGTTCGATCGGCTGATGGCGATGTGCGCGGAAGCCGCCGCCGCCTTCCTGAACGACACGCTGCCCCTCGGCGATGCGTCGCAGTCGCCCGAGGACTATACGCTGCAGCTCTCGGCGACCACCGGGATGCCGCATGCGCTCGTGCGGCGCAACATGCAGCGGGTTGCCGGCGTCATGCGGGAAATGCGGACCGTGCTGCGGGGGCTGACGCGCGGGCTCGACATGTCGATCCTCGACGCCGGCCATGGCCAGCACGCCGGGCATGCCCTCAGCTTCTATCCGCGCACGAACGCGCTCGGTGTCGTCCTGCCGAGCAACTCGCCTGGCGTGCATTCGCTCTGGATTCCCGCCATCGCGCTGAAGATTCCACTGGTGTTGAAGCCGGGCAGCGCCGAGCCGTGGACACCGTTCCGCATCGCCCAGGCATTCATGAAGTCGGGGTGTCCGCCGGAGGCGTTCAGCTACTATCCGGCAGATCACGCGGGCGCCGGAGAAGTCCTGCGCCGTACCGGCCGCAGCATGTTCTTCGGCGACGTGTCGGCGGTGGGCGGCTGGGAGGGCGATCCACGCGTCGAGCTGCACGGCCCCGGCTACAGCAAGATTCTCATCGGCGACGATCTGCTCGAAGGCGATCGCTGGCAGCAGCATGTCGATCTCATTGCCGCGTCGATCGCCGAGAACGGCGGCCGATCGTGCGTGAACGCCTCCGGCGTGTGGGTCGCGGCCACACACGCCGAACGCGTCGCGAAGGCGGTGGCCGCGAAGCTGACCGCGATCGTGCCGCGCGCCGCGGACGATCCGGAGGCGACGCTGGCACCGTTCGTCGATCCGCGAGTGGCCGAGCGTATTTCGGCGCAGATCGATCAGGGACTGCAGGCGCCGGGCGCGCGTGAAGTGACGCTCGACTATCGCCGCTCGGCACGTCTTGCCACGTTCGACGGCTGCACGTACCTCCAGCCGACGCTGGTGCTGGTCGACGGACCCGATCATCCGCTCGCCAACCGCGAGTTCCTGTTTCCGTTCGCCGCCGTCGTCGCGGTCGACCCTGACCAGATGCAGCAGATGCCGGCTTCGATGGGCAAGACGCTCGTCGTCACGGCGCTCACCCGCGATCGCCGCCTGATCGACCGGCTGCTTTCGTCGCCGCTGGTCGATCGCCTCAACATCGGGGCGATCCAGACGAACCAGATCAGCTGGGACCAGCCGCACGAGGGCAACCTCTTCGAGCATCTCTACGCGCGCCGATCGTTCCAGCAGTCGGCTGATGCGGCCCTTGCGGCCGCTTCCGGCGCGTGAGGATCCTGTCGTTCACGGGCGGCGCCGGCTCGATGTACTGCGGCAGCTGCCTGCGCGACAACGCGCTGGCCGCCGCCCTGCTGGCCCGCGGCCACGACGTGGTGCTCACGCCTGTCTACACGCCGACCCGCACCGACGAGCGAAACGTCAGCCAGGCGCAGGTGTTCTTTGGCGGCATCAGCGTCTTCCTCGAGCAGCAGGTGCCGCTCTTCCGTCACACGCCGAGCGTCTTCGATCGGTTGTGGGACGCCCCGTGGGTGATCAGGCTGGCGTCGAAGTGGCAGATCAAGGTGAACCCGCAAAGCCTCGGCGAGATGACCGTCTCGATGCTGCGCGGCGAGCAGGGATTCCAGGCCAAGGAAATTGTCAAGCTCCTCGCCTGGCTGCGCCGCGAGCTTCGCTTCGACGTCATCAACCTTCCTTACGCGCTGCTGCTCGGGCTCGCCGGGCCGCTGCGGCGTGAGCTGAAGGCGCCCATCTGCTGCACGCTGCAGGGGGAGGACCTGTTCCTCGACGGTCTCGGCGAGCCGTATCGCGAGCAGTCGATGCAGCTCATTCGCGCCGCGAGCGTCCATGTCGACGCGTTCCTGCCCGTGAGCGAGTACTACCGCGACTACATGCCTGGCTACCTGGGCATTCCCGCGGACAGGATGCAGCTCGTGCCGCTCGGCATCAACATGGAGGGCTACACGCCGCGGCCGCCACGGCGGGAAGGCCCATTCACGATCGGGTATCTGGCGCGCATCGCGCCCGAGAAGGGGCTGCACGCGCTGTGCGAGGCGTACCGTGCGCTTCGTGCGATGCCGGGTGTCGGACCCTCCCGCCTCATTGCGGCCGGCTACCTGCCGCCGGAACATCAGGGTTATCTCGATCGCATCGTCGGGCAGATGCGCGACTGGGGACTCGGTGAGCAGTTCGAGTACCGCGGCGAGGTCGATCGCGCGCAGAAATCGGCCTTCCTCCGGAGCGTGGACGTCTTCTCGGTGCCTGCGACGTACGAGGAGCCGAAGGGCATGTTCCTGCTCGAAGCGCTCGCCAACGGCGTGCCCGTCGTCCAGCCGCGACGGGGCGCGTTTCCGGAAATCGTCCGGAACACCGGCGGTGGCATGATCGTGGAACCGGACGATCCGGACGCCCTCGCGCGCGCCTTCCTGGAACTGTGGGCCAACCCGGACAAAGCCGCTGCCCTCGGACGTGCGGGCGCGAACGGCGTGCGCGAACACTACGACGTCGGGCGAATGGCGGAGGCCGCCGAACAGGCGTTTCGCTCTGTCCTGGCCGCATAGCGCATGCGCGCCAGGCACGAAGGCACGACGGCATGAAGACGCGCTCGATTCACCGCACACGCACGGCGCCGCCGGCACACGAGGATCGCCGGTGCTGATCGTCGATCACGTCTCGAAGAGTTATCCGACGCCGCGCGGCGCTCTCCGCATTCTCGCCGACGTGTCGCTGGCGCTGGATCGCGGGGCCGCGATCGCGGTGATGGGCCCATCGGGCAGCGGCAAAAGCACGCTGCTCTACATCCTCGGTGCGCTCGAGCCGCCCTCGGCCGGCGCCGTTACGCTCGACGGGCAGGATCCCTTCGCGCTGAACGAACGCGACCAGGCAGCGTTCCGCAACAGCCGGGTCGGATTCGTGTTCCAGGACCACTCGCTGCTGCCGCAGTGCTCCGTGCTCGAAAACGTCCTCACGCCAACGCTCGTCGCTCCCGCGGCCGAGCGCGACCAGCCCGGGGACGAGGCGCGCGCGCGGTCGCTCCTGACGCAGGTCGGCCTCGCCGATCGGCTCGAGCACCGACCCGCCGAGCTGTCGGGAGGCGAGAAGCAACGCGCCGCAGTGGCGCGCGCCCTCATCCGCAATCCAACCCTGCTGCTCTGCGACGAGCCAACCGGTAACCTCGATCGCGCCTCGGCCGACGCCGTCGCCGACCTGCTGCTGCGACTGCACGCCGCACGCCAGACGATCCTCGTCGTCGTCACCCACAGCGCCGCCCTCGCCGAGAAATTCCCCGCGCGGTACGAGATGAATGATGGTTCCTTGCGGCTCGCATAACGCGTTCGCCGACCAGGAACGTCATGAATACCATGAATGCCATGAATCGGCGGTATGGCGTGCGTGAGTCGAGGCGCTCGGCCCAGGGTTCCCCATTCATGGCA
>JBOGIX010000369.1:0-5173 GCA_050744685.1 Vicinamibacterales bacterium
TTGCGATCGGGTGTGTGATACGACCCCGGCGCCAGCGCGACCGGAGTGACCCCCTTACCGCGCCACATCGCCGCCACGCGCACGAGATCCGTGTCGAACGCCGCCCAGAGGCCGTTGCCGAGATTCAGGATGATCGCGCGAGGCGAGAGGTTGTCGGCCGGCAGGCCCGCGCCAGCCGTGCGCGCGTCGAGAACAGACGAAAAGAACGGGAAATCAGGCTCGACCCAGTCGGCCCAGGAGGGCGCGGCCACGGGGGTGCGCTGCGGCGAAGGCTCGCTCGATGCGATGCCGACGAGCACCGCGAGCGGACAGGCGATCGCGGCCCACGCGAAGAGGATTCGTCGCCGCGTGCGGCCTCTGGCGGCGCGATTCCAATGCATGCGACGATCTTACGCCGAGATTCTCACTGCCAACCTCCAACTCCCACCTTCCAACTCCCAAGGCGAGTGGATCGTACCTTCCGCGTGAAAGTCGTGACGCCAGGCTCGTTGGCTCGACTTCCGCCCCCGCTCTCCCGACCCACGCGTTGGGAGTTGGAAGTTGGAAGTTGACTTGATCCGACCGTGAGGAAGCCGGAAGCTGATTACGGCCTCCACGTCATATGCGCCACAAGTCCGCGCTTGACCATCTGAGGTTCCGGAGCGCTGAGCTGGTGGAACTCGGGGTGCTGCGCCTTCAGCAGGTTCTGGCCCCACACGCCAAACTCGACCGCTCCCGACGGGCGCCACGTCAGGCCGATGTCGGCGCGGCCGTAGGCGGGAATCCCTGACGGTTCGAGCTTGCCGACGTAATAGGCCGCGGCGTTGACCTCGAAGCGCTTCGGGAGCGACAGGTACGAGATGAGGCCGGCGCGGTGCGTCGGGCTGCCGAACTCCCGGGAATCGTCGAGAAAGGGAACGTGGAGATACGTGTAGTTCGGCGCGAGCCGCCAGAAGGCCAATGGCTTCCACTGCGCCGAGACCTCGATGCCGCGGCCCACGCCGCCGCCGGTGTTGGTCGCGCGCAGCGGCAAGAGGAGATGCGCCGGCTGCGGCGCCGCTTCGAACATCGGCGTGCCCGGCAGGAAGTCGATGAGCCCGCGGTAGTCGTTGTAGAACGCCGCGATCTCGATCGAGAGCTGACGGGCGGGCTCCGCCCGGTAGCCCGCTTCGTAGGCGGTCAGCCGCTCGGGGTCGAGATTCGGCTCGCCGAACATGGCCACCACCATGACGGGCCCCTGCGGGCCAGTCGGGAAGGCGGACAGATTCAGCCGCGCACCGGATTCGAAGAGGTCCGGCGTTCTGATCGCGCGCGAGATCGCCGCCCACATCGTCTGCGATCCGCGTGGTGTCCAGGCTGCGCGGGCGCTCGGCTGCAGGCTGAACCCGCCCTGCGTGTTGTGTTCGAACTTGGAGCCGAGCGTCACCGAGAAGCGCCCGGGCACGATCGCCATTTCGTCCTGCACGAACGCGGTCTGCAGCGTCCTGGTATGGCGCGGCTTCTCCCACAGAATGCCCCGCGACTGCTCGGGAAATACGCTGGTGCGTCGCCGGTAGCCGGCGCCCCACACCACGTCGTGGCGCCGCCACGGGGTGAACTGGTGCTGGAACTCGAGATCGAACAACCCATCGTCGACGTCGTTGCCGTTCTGATCGCTGTACGCCGAGCTGGCGTAGTAGGCCTGCAGCGAGAAGTTGCCGCCACCAGACAGCTCGCGCCGCCAGCGGCCGAGCGCATGGGCACCGATGTTCTCGAACTCCAGGTTGAAGCTCTGTACGAAGGGGGGCCTGAGCAGGGGCCCGGAGGTGTACTCCCGACCATCGACGTGATGGAAATCGCTCTGCAGACTCAACACGTCGGTGCCGTTGCCGTCCCACTGCGCGCGGAGACCGCCGCGGGTCGCGTCCCACGCGTCGGAGGCCACACGGTCGTCGGCCGCAGCGAGGCCGTTGCGTTTGACGAACCGGCCGTAGACGCGGTAGCTCGCGTTCGGCCCCAGCGAACCGCCATACCGCACGCTCGTCGCCGGCTGATCCTCGCTGCCCGCGGCAAGTGAGACCATCGTGCCCTGCGTGTCCGCGGGCCGCTTCGTGATGATGTTGATCACACCGTTGACGGCATTGGCGCCCCACAGCGTGGCGCCGGGACCACGAATCACCTCGATGCGGTCGAGATCCTCGAGCACGAGGTCCTGCACGTCCCAGTAGACCCCCGGAAAGCGCGACTCATAGATGATGCGGCCGTCGATGAGCACCAGGAGCTTGTCCGAGTATTGACCGGTGAAGCCGCGTGCCGAGATCGCCCAGCTGTGCGAGTTGATGCGGGCCACCTCGACGCCCGGCACCAGCCGCAGCGCCTCCGGCAGCGACGTGATTCCGAGCCGGCGCACATCGTCCTGGGTGATGACGGCGATGGCGGCGGGAGATTCGCGGAGAGACGCCTCCTTCTTGGAGACCGACGTCACGCGCATGTTCATGAGCTCTTCGAGGCTCAGGTCGGTGATCGTTGCGGGTTCCTGCGGACGCGGCCGATCCTCCGCGCTCGCGTTCGTTGCGCCTGCGGACAGGAGGACCATCACGAGCGTGCGGGCGGCACGCTGCCACGGCCCGCGAATATTGTCCGGCGAGTTCCTCATCTTCATCTTCGATACCTGTTCGTGCGTCGTCGGGATCTGCTGTTAGGTCGCCGATCCATCGGCGATCGGAGGAGACCGCTGCGCCCGATTGGACGATTGCCGGCGCGCGGGCGCACCTGTCCCACGCGCACGTGTTCGTTGTGCACACCCGAGAGCAAGACGAGCGCCACAGTCCGACCACCACGGCGTGGACGATTCACGCGAATATTTGAGGTTGTGTCGCGTTGTGGGCCATGTGACGGCGTGTGTGCGGCCGCAGTCCGCGCACGTGTGCGGCCGCCGCACGGCTGCCGCACACAGGCCGCCGGTCGCCAGTCGCCAGTAACCAGTCGCCAGTCGCCAGTAACCAGTCATCTCTCACTGGTTACCAGTAACGAATACTGGCAACTGGAAACTGGCGACTGTCCTTGTGATGCCATTCCCCGCATGATGCGCAGGGTATGATCGGCTGAGACCCCCCTCATGTACCTGCGCGGTTCGTGCCTGCTCGTCGTTTGTCTGGCTGGGAGTACGATCGTCGCCCCTGAGCGTCCTGTCGTCTCGGCGGCAGCGCAGGGCACCGCGCAACCATCGACCGACGAGAAGCTGAAGCGCATCGGCGGAGAGCTTTTCGCCCGCGGCGATCGCGCCGAAGACGCGGTGCGCGAACTGAAGGAGGTGCTCGCGCAGGACCCGCGATCGGCGCAGGCGCACTTCCTCCTCGGCGTCGCCTACGGGCGGCTGGCGGATCCGGACCTGATGGGCGAAGCAGCGGCGGAATTCCGCCAGGCGCTCGATCTCGAGCCGGCCCTCGTCCAGGCGCGTTACTACCTGGCGCAGGTCTATCTCGACATGGGTCGGGCGGAGCGGGCGCGGAGCGAGATGGAGACGGCGCTGAAGCAGGTGCCGGAGCACCCGCAGTTCCTGGCGCTGCTCGGCGAGATAGAACGTCAGCTCGGGCGGCCGAACCGGTCCCTGGAGTTGAACCGCCAGGCGCTGAAGAGTGATGCCGGCTTTGCGCAGGCACGCTATTACGTCGGGCTTGCGCTGCTCGATCTGAAACGGCGCGATGAGGCCATTCGCGAGCTGGAGCAGGTGGTGAAGTCGGGCGTCCAGCTCGCGGAGGTGTATTTGAGTCTTGGCGCGGCGTACCTCGACGCCGGCAAAGTGGATGTTGCCGTGACGACGTTGCGCCGCGGCCTGGAGATCGATCATTCGCGCCTGGACATTCGCGTGCGGCTGGCGCGTGCGTATCGCGCGAAAGGGCTGCTCGCGGATGCTGAAACGGTGCTGTCGGAGAGTGCCTCCAAGGGTGCGGCTTCACAGGCCTCGCCCGCCGCGCAGCAGCTGCAGGCGGAGCGGTACCTGGAACAGGGTCTCGTCCGGCTGGAGTTGAACCGGCCGAAAGCCGCGATCGACGCGTTGCAGCGAGCGTTGGAGCTGAAGAGCGATCTCGGGCCGGCGCACCTGCATCTGGCTCGGGCCTACATCCGCCAGGGCGCGTACGGCCTCGCGCAAAAACACGCCGCGCTGGCGGAGAAACTTGGCTCACCGTTGTCCAGGACGGAACGCGCCTCGCTGCAGCAGAAGCTTCAGAAGAAGTAGGCCGGAGGATCCGAGTGACCGTGCTCGAGCGGGTCGCCCCGTTGCTGTTCGTCTTGCTGGTCGTCTCCTCTTCCCATCGCGCCGCGACTGGCGCGCAGGCGTCCGCTCGCGCGTCCGGGGCGCCGCCGCCGTTCGTGGACGTGACCGCCGCCGCGAAGATCGACTTCGTCCATCGATCCGGCGCCTCTCCGGAAAAGCAGATGGTCGAGACGTTCGGGTCCGGGGTGGCGTGGATCGATTACGACAACGACGGCTTCGCCGATCTGTATTTCGTGAACGGCGCGCCCGGCGCCGGCAACGTGCTCTATCACAACAACAAGGACGGGACGTTCGCGGACGTCACGTCGAAGGCGGGCGTTTCGGCCAGCAGCAACGCGAAATCGTACAAGACCGGCGTCGCCGTCGGCGACTACGACAACGACGGCTTTCTCGATTTCTACGTGACGGCGTTCGGACCGAACATCCTCTTCCGCAACAACGGCGACGGCACGTTCACGGATGTCACCGAGAAGGCGGGCGTCGCCGGCGGCGCCGGCGAATGGAGCACGAGCACGGGCTTCTTCGATTTCGATCGCGACGGCGATCTCGACCTCTATGTCACCAACTACCTCGATTACCGGCTCGACGACAATCTCTACTGCGGCTTCCGCAAGGAGGGGTACCGGATGTATTGCGAGCCGACGCTGTTCGACGGCATGGCCGACCGGCTTTTTCGCAACAACGGCGACGGCACGTTCACGGATGTGACGGCGGCGGCCGGGGTGGCGGGGGGTCCGTCGGAGTGGAGCACCAGCACCGGCTTTCTCGATTTTGACCGCGACGGCGACCTCGACCTCTACGTCACCAACTACCTCGACTTCCGGCGCGACGACAATCCGTACTGCGGGCTCCGCAAGGACGGATACCGCATGTACTGCCATCCGACGATGTTCGATGGCGTGCCGGATCGGCTGTTTCGCAACAACGGCAATGGGA
>JBOGIX010000370.1:0-3214 GCA_050744685.1 Vicinamibacterales bacterium
GCTCCTCGCTGTCCGCTGTCCGCTGTTCGTCTCCGGGTAACTTGAAACGGCCGTGGCGTTGCCCCGAGCCGAACAGCGAACAGCGAACAACGACTCAGCCCAGCATCTCCGTTGCCACTTTCAGCAGATCCTTGAGGCGGAATGGTTTCGGCAGCCACTTGCAGCCGGTCTCTTCGAGAAACCGTTCCGCCTCGGTCCCCGCGACATCACCGGTGACGAACAGGACGCGGCGCGCCAGCGGCGCGTGATCGGCCTCCAGCTGTCGATAGAAGGCGGTGCCGTCGAGCCGCGGCATCTTCAGGTCGCAGACGATCAGGTCGCACGGCTGCTCCTTCACGCGCTCGAGCGCCTCGAGCCCGTCTTTCGCCAGCCGCACCGAAAAACCGGCGTCGGCAAGCGCCTCTGCCACAGCCGCCCCGAGGGCGGCTTCGTCCTCGACGACCAGCACTGAAGCGCCCGACCCGAGATTCACCGCACCGTCCGGCGCGCGCGGCGAGGCAGGCCGCAGCGATGCCGCACCAACCGGCATCTCCACGGAAAACGAGGCGCCCGAGGCGCCGGACTTCACCGAGATGCGCCCCCCGTGCTCCTGCACGATCGCATACGCGACGGTCAGGCCAAGGCCGGTACCCTTGCCGACTTCCTTGGTCGTGAAGAACGGATCGAAGATCTTCGGCCTGACCTCTTCCGGCACTCCCGGCCCATCGTCGTGGACTTCGAGGATCACGACGTCCTTGTGCAGATCGTGCCAGGTGCGGAGGATGAGCGTCCCGCGTCCGTGGGCGCCCAGCATGGCCTGCTCCGCGTTGATGATCAGGTTCAGCAGCACCTGCTGGATCTGGTGCGGGTCGGCAAACACTTGCGGCAGGCCGGCGGCGAGCGCTTCGAGGATGCTGATGTTACTGAGGCGCTGCTCGTAGCGTCGCAGCGCGAGCGTCTCGCGTACGACCTGATTGATGTCGACCATCGCGCGCGTCGTATGCCGCTTGCGTGCGAAGGTGAGGAGGTTGCGGACGATCTTTGCCGCGCGTTCCGACTCGCCGAGGATCGCGTCGAGGCCGCGGCGCATCTGCTCGTCCACCTCGCGCTGGGAGAGCCGTTCGGCCCAGGTGAGGATGGTCGCGAGCGGATTGTTCAGTTCGTGGGCGACGCCCGAGATCGTCTGGCCGAGAGCCGCCAGCTTTTCCGCCTGAAGCAGCTGGTGATAGAGATCGCGGGCCTGGTCCTCGAGGCGCTTCCGCTCGCTGACGTCGCGCATCAGCGCCTCGATCCTGACGGACTCCAGGCCCGCCGCTTCGGCGTGCGCCGTGACTTCAATCCACACGAGCGATCGATCGGCGCGGCGCAGCCGCAACAGGTAATCGGTGACGGCGCCGTCGCGCCGGACACGTTCGAGGAACTGCTCGCGTGCCTGCGGATCGACGAACCGCTCGACCTCGAACGGACGGACCTCTTCGGACGGCGTGTCAACGGCGAAGCCGAACATCAGCTTGAGGTACGGGTTCGCCGAGAGCGTCACGGCGTGCGTCGAATCGATCAGGCCGATGTAATCGCCTTCGTGGACGGCCTCGAAGAGCCGCGCGAACGTCTCGCCGGCCGCCGATGGCAGCGCGCCCGGGATCGCCGCGCCCTGGTCGCTGTTCGCGGTTCGCAGGTCGGTCATCAGGTGGGCCTATCCTAACACCGGCGCTCTCCCGCGTTTCGGCCGCTGTGCGGGTCCGCGTCGTCGTTTCTGATCCGCCTGCCGCTGAGAGTAATCTGAAAGACGATGTTCTCCCCTACGATGCTCGAGGATCGCGTCGCGGTGGTCACCGGTGGCGGCACGGGAATCGGCCTGGCGGTGGCGAAGCGGCTCGGCGCGCTTGGCGCCCGCATCGTGATCGGCAGTCGTAATTCGGCCAACCTGGAATCCGGATCGGCCGAGCTCCTGCACGCGGGTCTCGACCCGCTCACCGTCCAGGTCGACGTGCGGAATCCCGAGCAGGTCGACGAGCTCGTCGAGCGTACCGTGAAGCACTTCGGTCACATCGACATCCTCGTGAACAACGCCGCAGGTAACTTCGTCTGCCGCGCCGAGGATCTCTCGCCGAACGGGTGGAATGCGGTGGTCGGGATCGTGCTGAACGGGGCGTTCTACTGTTCGCGTGCGGTGGGCCGCCACATGATCCAGCGCGGCGCCGGCGGCTCGATCGTGTCGATCCTGGCCAACTACGTCTGGACCGGAAGCGCGGGCACCGTGCATTCGGCGGCGGCAAAAGCTGGGGTCATGTCGCTGACGCAAACACTCGCGGTCGAGTGGGCGCGGCACAACATCCGCGTGAACGCCGTCGCGCCCGGGCCGATCGAATCGCCGGGCGCAGCGAAACAGCTCTGGAACACGCCCGAGGCAGTGGACCGGATTACCGAAGCGGTGCCGCTCAAACGATGGGGCCGCCCGGAAGAGGTCGCCGACGCCGTCGCCTTCCTGGTGTCGAGCCATGCCGGCTACATCACCGGCGAAGTGCTCACGGTCGACGGCGGATCCTGGCTCGGCCGCGGCCCCTTCAGGTTCGTCTGACGCGCCGGCCGCGCCGCTGCTCGTAGAACCTCACGGAGATCATCTCGACGACCGAGGCAAGAGACCGGTTGCCTGATGCCGTGCCGGCAACGGCATGGAAGCGGATGTCCTGCGCCAGAAAGGCCTGCGCGTCGTCTCAGGTCGCGAACATGGAGATAACCGCATCGGCCATCGCGGCGAGATGCTCGCCGGAGGCGTGTTCCCCTGCCATGCCCGCGATGCTGACCTCGAGGGTGCGTCGCGCCTCGAACATCTGCTTGCAGGCTAATCCGGGCAAGGGCGCAGCAGGCTCCATGGTTCGCTGTCGTTGCGGTCGTCCTCTCGATGGTGCTAGCCTCGCGCGCGGCGCGTCGAGTGCGCCACGTTACCGGCAACGCCACACCGGAGGGCGGACTATGGAATGGACACGACGGGAGTTCGGCAGGCTCGCGCTGTCAGCGTGGCCTGTCGCGGCACTGGCGAACACGGCTGTTGCGTCGCAGGCGCGTCCGAACTCGACGGTCCGCGGCGTCACCATCGGTATGAACGTGCCGTACAACTTCGGCGGGCGCAGCATGCCGATCGACGAGATCATCCAGAACTGCGTGCAGCTGGGGATCAGTGGCGTCGAACTGCGCACGCAACCCGTCGAGGCGTTCCTCGGCGTCCCCGCAAACC
>JBOGIX010000371.1:0-2503 GCA_050744685.1 Vicinamibacterales bacterium
TTGGACTATGAGTCTTCGCATGGCGGCAACTGTAGATCCCGGGCCGCCGGACTGGCGAGGGCGTTCAAACGGATCGAGTCAGCGCAAAACCCGCTGGCGCGCGGTCAACGCGCCCCATCTCGTAGCGCTGGTCCGGGCCGGCGCGGTGTTCGTCAACGGCAAAGAATCCTCGGTCCCTACACGGTGTACTTGGCTTTGCATCATGAGGCCGCGATTCAAGAAATCGCCCCGGCAGCCGGGCATGACGCAGCGGTACATGCACCAAGCGGCGCTCCAGGGAATCGCCGAGGTCAGGCGCTGATGGAGCGTGCGCACAGTCGCCGGAGCGATCCTCACTTCGGCATGGACTTCAGCAGCGCGCAGGCGCGAGCCGACTTAGCGTCGCACGCCTTGGTGAGGAGTTCACGCGCGCGAGGCAAGTCGCCGGCCTTGCCGCTGGCGGAGACGACCACGGCGAGCTGTGTGCAGCCTTCGATCGCGCCGCCGTCGCATGCCTGCTGATAAAGTGCCGCTGCCTTGGCGGCGTCTGCCGGCACCCCGCGGCCTCGTTCGTAGACGCTCGCGGCAAATCCGCAGGCGTTGGCCTGCTTTTTCTCGCAGGCGGCTTCCGCAGCCGGTAACACCTCGGCGCAGGCTGTGTCGTCTCCGGACTGGCACCGCACGCTGAGTTCGTTTGAAGCTGCGGCAGAAGAGGATCCCGGTGCACCGGCCGTCGACGCGGGACCGCCTGCTGCCGGACGTGCGGCCGCTGACTTCATGCGCGCGATCCACTCGAGGACCTCTTGCCCGCGCCGACGCTGGACGTCGGAATCGGCCAGTTTCAAACCCACGCGCGCCGCCTGCTCCGCCTCGTCGAATTTCTGTTGCTGCGCCAGCACGAAGGCGCCACGGATGCGATGGCTCGCCTCGGCCGGCTCCAGCGTGACCGCGCGCATCACGAGACCCAGCGGTTCGCCGACACCGAGCGATGCGCGAATCTCGCCGAGCCATGAGTACGCGTCGGCATACCGTGTATTGATCGCGACGGCCCTGGCCAGCAGGCCTTCGATCTTCTCCAGCGTCGCGCGATCCGCGTCCGGCCGCCAGATGAGCGACGCCAGGCGATAGTGCACGTAGGCATTCGTGGAACCGGCGTCAACGGCCAGGGTCAGCGCCGTGCGTGCGGCGTCGGATTGATTCTCCTGATCGAGCAACAACCCTTCCGCCTCGAAGCTGCCGGCCGCCTTGCTGTCGGCCTTCCGCGCCGCGGCAATCGCAGCCCGCGCCTCCACCGGCCGGTTGGTGGCCGTGTGAAAGAGTCCGCGCAGGGCCGCGCTTTCCGCTGGCGGCATCGCACGCACGGGAAACCGCTCGCGTGCGACGTTGACGTCGATCTTGAACCGATGCACGACGTAGACTCGCTGATCGATGTACATTTTGAAGGGCAGCTCGAGCGCCTGCGTCGACCCAAGTGTCTCGTTGAAACTCGCGACGGGGTCCTTGCCGGCACTCACGAGCGCGGCGTACTCGTTCAGCTTGCCCGCACGCGCGCCGCGCTCGCCGAACATCAGGAAATGCACGAACGCCCACGCCTGTGCGTCGAACTGCTCGAGCCCCTCTGCGCGTTTGAAATCCCGCGACGACCGCGTGATCGTAAGCAGCTGCGCGAGAGGCGTCCGCGTACCCTCTCGCAGCCGCTCGAGGTGCCACGGAATCGGAGCGCCGACGATGATCTGATCGTCGCTGACGAGAGAGTTGCTCAGAACGCCCGCGAGTCCGCGACTGAGCCAGAGCGGAATATCGCCGCTCAGACTCTGATCCATCAGCAGGTTGATGTACGAGAAATATGCCGTGATGTGCGGATTGACGTTGCCCTGGCTGTCAACGTCGAGGTCGCCGCGAATTGCCAGGTAGTGCTGGTCCGCTCCTGACGTCCAGACGCTGGCCGGCTTGATCCCGCCGCGCTGTTCCCAGTACTGCGGCACGAGCGCACGCATCGCGGTCTCGTCCTTCACCGCGATCACCCGCAAGGGCTTGGTGAGATCGGCCTTCGCCCACGACCATAGCGTGACCATCACGTTGCGGACCTGCTCGAGTCGCCACACGAGCGTCCGCGTGGTGCGCTCGCCGGCGTTCGACATGACCGTGAAGTGACCGCTTTTCACCTCAATCCAATCCTGTCGCGCCGTGATCGGGTGTCCCAGGACGAGAGACAGACACACGGCTACCTGTAGTCTGATCAACCCGATCCGCATGGTCAGTGTCCCTCGCGTGGAAGAATAGGCCAGCAGCCAGCAAGCACAGCAGTAATACTCGAAGAGTTCCGTTCGTGGGTCAACTACGAATCGCCGGCGCCGGCGCCGAACACGCCGATCCGTTTACGACTTCGTTGGGTACAAGCGACTCGTCCTGGCCGCGGCCGCGCGTATCCGGGAGCGCGCGGGCGACCCGTCTCTGGACGGTTCTGTCCACCAGCGAACGTAATCAGGAACGATCTGGATTTGGCCTTCGCTGGGTCCGGGCC
>JBOGIX010000372.1:0-5000 GCA_050744685.1 Vicinamibacterales bacterium
CAGTTCGCGCGCGTGCCGGGCCATGTCATCGATCTCATGGCGACGGCAATCGACGTCAGCGGCGCCGAATACCCGAAAGAGCGCGGCGGACATCGGATTCATCCCATGGAAGGTGTCAGCTTGCGCCCCGCCTTGCACGGGGACTCGCTGCGGCGGGCCAGTCCCATCTTCTGGGAGCACGAAGGCAATCGCGCCGTCCGCGACGGTCGATGGAAGCTCGTTGCGAAAGAGAACCAGGCGTGGGAGCTCTACGACATGGCCGCGGATCGCACCGAGGCGAACAATCTCGCTGAAAAGCAGCCTGACACCGTCAAAGAGCTGGCCGCGCAGTGGGACCGCTGGGCGGCACGGGCCAACGTGCTCCCGCTCGGCACCTGGCGGGCGCCGGCGCGCAAGTGACGATTCGAGGCCTGCACGCTCGATAACGTGATCCGAAAGCTCAAAGGCCTGATTGGTGTCGCAGGCCGATCGGCTCGATGCGCAGATCGAAGGCTGATAAACAATCGGAATGCTGATGACGTCCCTGACGGCCTTGCTCGTGGCCGCGAACGAGCTCCATGCCGCGCTGGCGTCATCGCCGACAGTGATGCAGGAGCGCGCGCCCGGCGCCTGTCCGCCGGAGCGGCAACCAGCACTATCACCCCTTCACCAGGATGTTCGATTCGTCAATATCGTCACCGAGTTGCCGAACTCGTTGGCCGTAGCCAGGTCCACCCGGCCATTCCAGTCGAAATCACCGATCGTGACGGCGCGGCTGCCGACGCCCGCATCCAGGACGAGTTCGTCGAACTGTCCGGTCCCGTCCGGACGTCCGAGCTGAAGGCGCACGGTGCTGGAGCCGCGGTTGGCAATCGCGACGTCAAGCCAGCCGTCCTGATTGACGTCCGCAACGTCGATCCCCCTCGGCGACGACTGCGGCGGCACGTTGGCCGCGTAAGGGCTGAAGCCCGACTCGCTGCCGCGCAGGAACACGATCCGTCCATCAACCGTGGAACCGACGACAAGATCGATCCACCCGTCTTTGTTGAAATCTCCCGAGGCGATGATGTTCTTGGGCAGGCTGGTCGGTCGCAGCGTCTCTCGCCGGTGGCTCGGATAGTCGCCAGTCAGGTAGTAGATCGAGATGTTGCCGCTGACTTCGGCCACGGCGACGTCCGGGCGACCATCGCGGTTGAAATCGCCCGTCACGATGCCCTGGGGATTTCGGCCGGTCGGGTAACTTCGGGCTGTCTCAAATCCGCCTGCACCGTCGCCGTAGGCGACGCGCCAGACGTTCGCCGAGTAAGCGGTGTAGACAATGTCCGTGCGGCCATCCCGATTCAGGTCGGCCAGCTCCACGGCCCGTGGGCTCAAGCCCGCAGGGATATCGCGAGAGGCTGCGAAAGTCCCGTCACCGTTGCCGAGGATCACGGTGATCGCGTTCGCGTCTGCGTTCGCCACGACGATGTCGGCCTTGCCGTCGTGGTTGACGTCCCCGGCGGTCAGACCGAACGGCCCTCCCCCGACGATGATGCCAGCGCCCGGCCTGAAACCGCCGTCCCGGGCGTTCATGAGGACTTCGACGGCATCCGGACCAGTGCCGCCGACTGCAAGATCGAAGTATCCATCGCGGTCAAAGTCGGCGGTCGCGATTCCGCGACCTCCAGTGGCGGTGGGAAAGTCGGCGCGTTCGAACACTGGTGTCTGCGCCAGAAGGGGGGCCGCACACAGCCAGATCGTGACGGCTAGCGACAGTGCGAGGCGGTTCATGAGACCTTCTCCCGAACACTGCGATGTTGACATCGGACGGATCAAGCGGCTGGCGCTCGCATCGAGCAACAATCATTCCAGACCCTGACACCTGGAATAGCGCGCACAAGCTGCAGATACCTCGTGGCAGAGGCAGCCGCTCGCACGGGACCTGGCGCCGGGTGAATACTCAGATTGGGACGCTCTCCACTCTGAGAGAGCATTCGTGTTCACCCGTTCTCCCGACGCCTTCGAACCACTAGACGCTGCAGACCGGGGACGACCGACGTGTCCTGCTTGAAATAGGCGACGACGGAACACTCGGAACGCTGAGGAGCTCGTCGTCTTTTCCTCCCTTCACTCCCATCCTCCTGTTGAACCCGTGCCAGGTCGTGTAGCGCGTGAAGGAGTTGGCGTGCGAGAATGCGCCCTCTATGACGCGTTCGGGCCTCTCGTCCCGTCCTTCACTGCTCGCTGCCGGCGCGCTCTGCATCGCCACCGTCCTTTCCGGCCAGGAAGCCGGCAGCCCGCCGACCGCCGAGCTGATGCGAGGCTTCGAGTTCCGCGGCCTCGGCCCGAGCCTCACCACCGGCCGCATCTCCGACATCGCCGTCGACCCGAAGAACCCGAGCGCCTGGTACGCCGCCGCAGCCTCCGGCAACCTCTGGAAGACCGAGAACCGCGGCGACACCTGGACGCCCATCTTCGACGATCACGGCTCCTACTCGCTCGGCGCGATCACCATCGATCCGCGCGACTCGACCGTCCTCTGGCTGGGCACCGGCGAGAACAACAACCAGCGCAGCGTCGGCTTCGGCGACGGGGTCTACAAGTCGGTCGACGCGGGCCAGACCTGGAAGCGCATGGGACTCGAAAACTCCGAGCACATCCAGAACATCGTCATCGATCCCCGCAATTCGAACGTGGTCTACGTCACCGCGATCGGGCCGCTCTGGTCGGCGGGCGGCGACCGCGGACTCTACAAGAGCACCGATGGAGGCCAGACGTGGAACGTCGTGCTGGCGATCGGCCCCGACACCGGCGTGACGGATCTGGCCATGGATCCGCGCAACCCGGACGTGCTGTATGCCGCCGCGTATCAGCGTCGCCGGGCGGTCGGACAGCTCATTGGCGGCGGTCCTGAAAGCGGGCTGTACAAGTCGCTGAACGCGGGCCGCACGTGGACGCGCCTCTCGAAAGGGCTCCCGACCGTGGAGCTCGGACGCATCGGCATCGCGATCAGCTGGCGCAACCCGCGCACGGTGTACGCGCTCGTGACCGCGCAGCTCGGGCAGGGGGGCTTCTTCAGATCCGACGATGCGGGCGCATCGTGGACGCGTGTAGGCCGGACGGTCGGCGAGAGCGGACGCGGCGGGCGCGGCGGGCGCGCGAATACGCCGGCGGATCCGTTGAAGCCGTGTGGGCCCGTCGAAGCAAACCCGGCGCGGCCTGCAGAAGACGCGCCGCCCCAGGCGGGCCGCGGCACCGCGACCGACGACTGCTATCGCGGCGGCGATCCCGGCTACTACACCGAGATCTACGTCGATCCGCACGATCCGGAAACGATCTGGTCGCTGCAGACCTTCGTCGATCGCAGCACGGACGGCGGCAGGACCTGGCAGCAGGTCGCGATGCCCTCCGTCCACGTCGACCATCACGATATCGTCGTCGATCCCGCGGACCGCAACCACATCATCCTTGGCAACGACGGCGGCGTTTACGAGACCTGGGACGGCATGAAGACGTGGCGGCATTTCACCAACCTGCCGCTGTCGCAGTTCTATCGCATCACCACCGACAATGCGCGTCCCTTCTACACCGTCTGCGGCGGCGCGCAGGACAACGGCACGATCTGCGGTCCGTCCCGCACCGTCAATCGCGTCGGCATCCGCACGAGCGACTGGTACGGCGTGAGCGGCGGCGACGGGTTCCAGTCCCGCATCGACGACGAGGACCCGAACATCGTGTTCGTGCAGGCGCAGAACGGCAGCCTGAGCCGGCTCGATCTGCGCACCGGGCGATCGATGTCCATCCGGCCCACGGCATCGAACACGGTGGTGGACGGCCGACCGCCGTTGCCGCCGGCGCCGCAGGGCGGCGGGCGCGGCGCAACTCTCGGCCGCTGGCATTGGGACGCGCCGCTCGTCCTGAGCCCGCACCGTGCCCGCCGGCTGTATTACGCCGGCAACCGGCTCTATCGCAGCGATGATCGCGGCGACACGTGGGCCACGGTGAGCCCGGACCTCACACGCCAGCTCGACGCCACGAAGGTCCCGATCATGGGCAAGGTCTGGCCGACCTACGCGGTCGCCTACAACCAGGCGACGACCACGCTCAGCACCATCACCGCGATCGAGGAATCACCGCTGCTCGAAGGGCTGATCTACGTCGGCACCGACGATGGGCTGGTGCAGGTGACGGAGGATGGCGGCGCGAGCTGGCGCAAGGTGGAGAAGATCCCCGGTGTCGCCGAGTACGCCTGCGTGACCGACGTCCTCGCCTCGCCGCGCGATGCGAACACCGTGTTCGTCACGCTCAACAACTACCAGCGCGGCGATTACAAGCCGTATGTCGCCAGGAGCACCGACCGCGGACTCACCTGGACCTCGATCGCCGGCGATCTGCCGCCGCGCTCCGGCGTGTGGAGCATCGTGCAGGATCACGTGAACCCCAACCTGCTGTTTGCGGGGCTCGAGTTTGGCGTGTGGTTCACGGTCGACGGCGGGGTGCGCTGGACGCAGCTCGAAGGCGGCATCCCGACGATCCAGGCGCGCGACCTGATGATCCAGCGGCGCGAGAACGATCTCGTCGTCGGCACGTTCGGCCGCGGCGCGTTCGTCCTCGACGACTACTCGGCGCTGCGCGAGATCACGGCCGAGTCGTTCACGGGAGAACCACGCCTGCTTCCGTTGCGTGATGCCTACCTGTTCGAGGAGCTCGGGCAGCAGCGCGCCGCGTGGGGGAACGTGACCACGCCCAACCCGCCGATAGGCGCCACGTTTACCTATGTCGTCGGCACGACAGCCAAAGAGGACACGACGCTGGTGTTGACGATCGCGGACGACGCCAACCGCCGCGTGCGCCGCCTGGACGTGCCGGCGACGGCCGGGATCAATCGGGTGACGTGGGACCTCCGAACGGACGCACCTGCAAGCGAAGGCCGCGGACGTGGCCGCGGCGCAGCTCCGGGAACCGGCGGCGCCGTCGGCGACGATCCTCCACCCGCGCAGAGCGGGCGCGGCGGCGCCGTGCAGGGAACCCTGGTATCACCA
>JBOGIX010000373.1:0-5744 GCA_050744685.1 Vicinamibacterales bacterium
GTGTAAGGGGGTCCGGGGGACGAAGTCCTCCGGTGAGAACTGATGGCCCTCGCCGCCAGACTGCGCGAATCGATCGCGACGCGTGCGCGTGCGCTGCCGCTGGCCCGGCACGCGTGGGCGCGCTATCGGCGTCGCAAGCACGAGCGGCACATCCAGCGGTTTCTGGACGAAAAGTCCGGTCGGGCGGATCGGCTGCCGATGGGCGCCGTCTACGAAGCGACGATGCGGTGCAACCTGCACTGCGAGTTCTGCTACGTGGGCGACCTGCTGAACATCGAGGGTCAATGGCGCGAGGAGCTCTCGCTCGACGCGCTGCGGGCGGCGTTTCCGGAGCAGGCCGGCTTTCAGATCAACCTCACGGGCGGAGAGATCTTCATGCGGAAGGACATCATGTCCGTCCTGGATCTCTTCCGCGAGAAGGGGTATGCCTGCGGGTATCTCACGACCAACGGGACGATCATCACCGAGGAGCGCGCCGAAGCGCTGGCCGATCTCGCGGCCGCCGGGTTCCTCAAGCACATCAGCGTGTCGATCGACGGACCGGGCGAGATGCACGATGTGGCGCGCGGGCTGAAGGGCACGTTCGAGCGGACCACTGCCGGCCTGCGCCGGCTGCAGGCGGCGGCGCGGCGCAAACACGCGCCGCTGCGCGTGAGCATCAACACGACGGTGGCACACGAGACGCTCGAGGCGCTGGATCAGATGGTGGACGTCGCCGGCGAGCTCGGCGTCGATGCGATCGGGTTGAACCACTTGATGTACAGCACGCCGGAGGAAGTTGCGGAGACCGTGCGGCTGATCGATCCCACCGGCGCGACCGACGCCTCGGCAATCGCCACGTTCGTCACGCCTGATCCCGGCCTCGATGTCGAGCGGGTGCGCACGAAGGTGGCCGCGCTCGAAGCGAAGTGCCGCAGCAGGAACGTGCTCTTCGACTTCCGCCCGAAGGTGCACCCGCAGCTCGTGGACAACTACTACACGCCAGGCGCAAAACTGGACGGCCGGTGCCTGTACCCGTTCCTCCACGCCCGGGTCTCGTTCTCGGGCAAGGTGTATTTCTGCCCGTTCATCCGCGTCGAAGTCGGCGACCTCACCGAGTCCTCGCTGGAAGAGATCTGGAACGGCGAGAAGTACGTCTCGATGAGGAAGGCCCTCGTCGAGAACGGGATCTTCCCTGTCTGCCGACGCTGCTGCAAGGTCGAGCTCTCGACCGTGCCCGTTGCGGAGCCTTTCGGCGCCGGTGTGCCCGCGCCGCCGAGGCGCGCGATTCCGCTCACCGTCGTTCGCTAGTCTCCCTCTCTCGCAGCGTCCGGATCGGCACGCCCCCCACCGTTTCTCCTTCGGAGACGTCGCGGTTCACGAGGCTGCCGGCGGCCACGAACGCTTCCGGGCCGATCGTCGTCCCCGCCAGCACGGTCGCCGATGCGCCGACGAACGAACCGCGCCTGACGGTCACGCCCGCGGTCTGCGAAGGGAACCGTCCCTGCAGCGGGTGGTCCTTGTAGCCCACGTTGAGATGCGTCAGCACGACGGCCCGCGCCGCGAGCGTGACGTGATCCTCCAGGGTCACCGGCGCGGCGAGATCGATGAGCACCTCGTCGCCGAGAAAGCAGTTCGCGCCGATGCGCAGCGCGCCGAAGCCGCCGCGGTCCACGTTCATCAGCGACAGCCGGTGAATCACCGTGTCGCGCCCGATGCGTGCGCCATACAGACGCAGGCACGCGGCGCGGAGCGGCGGAATCCACATCCGCCGCAGCACGCTCACCAGGAGCGACGTCCAGAGAAAACGCGTGATGCGCGCGACGCCGACCTCGCCGAGCGCCTTCATTGCTGCCCCCGCAACTGCCGGACGACCGAACGGAAGTGCCAGAGCCGGGCCAGGTAATCGAGCGAGTCGCGTACGGCGCGCACCGACGACTGCTTGTCGAAGCGGCGCAGGAAGAGCGCGGGGATCTCGGTGACGAGCAGCCCCGCATAGTGGGCGCGAACCATCACCTCCGTGTCCCAGAACCAGCCGCGATCCACGCACCGCGCCAGCACCGGCAGGATGCGGTCGCGCCGGAACAGCTTGAATCCGGTCTCGGTGTCCTGGAAGGGCATCGGGATCAGCATCGAGACGAGCCAGCGATACCCGCGGCTCAGAACGTAGCGGTCGAGCGATCGCCACTGGAAGCGATAGACGCGAAGCGCCGTGGCCACGTCGGCGCCTGCCTCGAGCGCCAGCAGGCACGGCAGCAGATAGCGCGCGTGCACTTCGAGGTCGATGTCGATGAACCCCGCAAACCGGCCGCGTGCGGCGTGGATGCCGTCCATGACCGTGCCGCCTCGCCCGACGTTGGCCGGGTGCGCGATCACCTGGATCGCGCGATCCGGGTTGGCGGCGCGGATTCGTTCGATCACCTCGAGCGTTCGATCGCGGCTGCGATCGTCGACGAACACGATCTCGCTGCGCCATTTCAGCGCGTCGAGCACGCGGAACGTCTCGGCCATGCTCGCTTCGAGGATCGGCTCCTCGTTGTAGCAGGCCACGACCAGGCTGAAGTCGACGTCCAAGGCGCGTTACCGGCCCGAGCTCGCCGACGAAGGGGAACGAGCGTGGTAGAGCCGGATGATCGGATCGTCGCCGGTCAGCGCGCCGAGATCGTCGGCGCGGCGGTAGGTCGCTTCCATCCACGCGATGATCCTGGCCTCTTCGGCGGCGTCGGCGGCGAAGGACCGCTTCGACTGTCCGACCAGCCACAGGCGCGGATGGCCGGCGGCCGCCTCCAGGATGCGGGCACGCGCCTGCTCGAAGCGGACGGCGGCTGGCTTGATCACGTAAGTGTCCTGTTCGTCGATAGGCGTGAACAGCAGGCCGCGCACCGGGATGCGATCGCCGAGATACCAGCGGTAATAGAACGCCTCGTACGGGTGCGTCACCAGGACGACGTCTCCCGGCCGCGCGCGCGCCTCCATCGCCTGCGCGACGGCGCGGTGATCATAACTCCACGAGTACGTATGGTAGAAGTGCGCGAGCGGCACGGCCGAGATGAGGCACAGTGCCGCCACCGCCGCCCAGCGCACCGTTCCGCGAAGCGACGCCAGGCCGTGCCCGAGCAGCACGAGATAGCCCGCGGCAAACGGCAGGAAGAACCTGACGGCCACGAGCTTCCGGCCCGATCCCAGGTAGATGGCAATCGGGACGAGGCTCACCGCGCACAGGATCACGACCACGTCCGGCCGGGCGCGCGCGCCGCGGACCACGCCACACAACCAGAGCGCCGGAAAGAGCACCGCCGCTGCCGCGAGCGTCGCGCGGCGCACGGCCGTGTTGTCGAACCCAAGGTTGCGCTGCCCGACCATCAGCTCGCCGGCGAGGTTCGGGACCACGCGCACGAGCGACGGCGGATCCGGGCGATCCGCGTTGCGCACGCGATCGAACGCCACGTTGTGCAGGAAGAGCGGCAGCCCCGGCAGGAACAGCACGCCCCCGAGCGCGACAATGCCCCCCCACGCGAGCACGCGCCGCCGGATGTCTCTCAGCCGCCACAAGCCGGCGAGCGCCTCGCCCGCAAACAACAACATCGACAGGTAGTGCGTATACAGGAGCGCGACGGTCACCACCAGCACGAGCGCGCCCCGCCGTCGTGTCGCCGGCACCCGCGGGTCGAACCAGTCGATGAACAACAGGATGTGCGCCGCCGCGAGCACCGTGAACAGGCTGTAGTTGCGCACGTATTGCGCGTAGTGCACGTGCGCAGGCGCAATCGCCATGACGAATGCGGCCGCCAGTCCCGTGCGCCAGCCGAAGGCGCGGCGTCCGACGAGCCCGACGAGGGCAACGGCGAGCAGGCCGAAGAGCGCCGGCAGCGTCCGCACCCACGCGTCGCTGCGCGAGATCTCGATCCAGAAGTGCAGCAACACCGGATACAGCGCCGGGCTCGCGTCGATCTCGCGCATCGTCTCGGCCATGCGCGCCAACGGCTGCGAGGCCACCGTGATTGTGCTCATCTCGTCGACGTAGAACGGCTTGTCGAGCGCGCCGGCACGCAGCGCCGCCGCGAGCAGCAGGATGGCGACGAACGGGGCGCGGGGGAATCGGTCGCGAAGGTGCGGCTGCCGATCCGCGGCCGGCTCAGTGACGGTCATTCGGCCGGGCACCGCCAGGCGCGACGAAGTGCTGCACCACCTTGATCGTCGCCTCCGCCACGTCGTCCAGGTCGCCGTCCGACATGGCGGCGAAGAGCGGGAGCCGCACGAGCGAGGCGCTGACGTGGCCGGTGACCGGGAGTGGCGGCGGATCGCCGAAGGCCGCGCGGGCGTACGGCGAATCGTGCAGCGGCACGTAATGGAATGCGGCGCCGATGTTCTCCGCGCGCAGCGCGGCGAGCACGTCGTCGCGCACCGGCGGCGGCACGAGCAGCGGATAGAGATGCCAGCTGCTCTCGATGCCGGCCCATTCGCGCGGCAGCGTTGCGCGGGCGGCTATGGGCTGGAGCGCATCGGAGAGCCGCACGGCCAGCGCACGTTTCCGCGACAGGATTGCCGGGAGCCGGGCGATCTGGACCTCGAGGATCGCGGCGAGCACGTCGGACGCGATCAGGCTGCTGCCCTCGGCGATCCAGGTGTACTTGTCGACGTCGCCGCGCAGGAACGCCGCACGGTTGGTGCCCTTTTCTCGAAGGACCTCCGCGCGCGCCCGATCGCTGTCGGCGCGGCAGACGAGCGCGCCACCCTCGCCGCAGACGACGTCCTTCGTGCCGTGAAAGCTGAAGCAGCCGTAGTCGCCCACCGTGCCGAGTGCGCGCCCGTTCCAGCGTGCGCCCAGCGCGTGCGCCGCGTCTTCAATCACCTTGATGCCGTGACGGGCGGCAAGGCCGAGAATCGGCCCCATGTCGCACGCCCGGCCGGCGTAGTGCACGACGATGATGGCGCGCGTGCGCGGGGTGATGGCGCGGGCGATCGCGGCCGGATCGATGTTCAGCGTGTCCGGATCGATGTCGACGAACACGGGACGAGCCCCGGCGCGCACGACCGCATTGCCGCACGATACGAACGTGAAGCTCGGCAACAGGACTTCGTCGCCCGATCCTGCGCCAGACAGCAGCACGGCGGCCTCGAGCGCCGAGGTGCACGAGTTCATGAGCAGCGGACGAGCGCCGTCGAGCGCGGCGGCGAGGGCCGCCTCCACGCGCAGGCCGATGGCGCCTGCGCCGATGAGCTGCTGATGCCGCACCGCCCCGGCCGCCGCGTTCGCCTCCGCATCGTCCATCCAGGGGCGGGTAAGCGGAAGGAGCGTGGCCCTCACGGGACGGGCGCCCGCAATCGCGAGTCGCACCCGCGGATCTAGTGATGTGGCCTGGTCCATGTCGAGCGGACTGTCGGCGGAAGGCTGTCGAATGGTGAGATTATAATACGCAGGCCAACGCGCTCATCACCACTCATCACGGACGGGCTCCTTCCGCGGACGCAGCGACCGGACTGGGTCTGGCGCGGAGCCCAGGTTCAAGCGTGCACAATGCGCCGCCCCTCTCGACAATGCTCAGGGGCGCCCTGGGGACCGTCGAAGGGCGCGAGGGAGCGACGCGGGGGATGGGGCCCCCGCCCTCGACGAGCTCGGGGCGTCCCGAGCAGCGTCGAAAGGACATAAACGACCGAGCCGCAAGATGGCCCATTGGTAACAACAGGACGCAAACGACCGAGCCGCAAGATGGCCCCCTGGTGACAACAGGCCGCAAACGACCGAGCCGCAAGATGGCCCCCTG
>JBOGIX010000374.1:0-3238 GCA_050744685.1 Vicinamibacterales bacterium
CGGCTGCCCGCGTCGGAGGCAGCCGCCGCCAGCGTGCGCGAACGCCTGCGCGCGTTCGCCGACGCCACCTATCTGCACCAGGTGGTCGAGCGGAGCCCGGCCGGCCTTCGCCACTTTCTCGATCTTCCCGACGCGCTGGACGCGCACGACCACGCCGGCGCGTCGGAGTGGCGGATCCACTTCCACGTGCCGCTCTTTGCATCCGACTACGACCCACTCGGATCCACGCAGCGTTACGTGGCCGACGCGCTGCGCCACCTGCTCCGCACTGGCGCAACCCGACACTTCGAGATCGAAACCTACACGTGGGACGTGCTGCCGTCGGGGCTGAAGATGGATCTCGTGGAGTCGATCGCACGCGAGTACGAGTGGGTTCTTTTGCAGATCCGCTGATCGCTGATCGCTGATCGCTGTTCGCTGTTCGCTGTTCGCTGTTCGCTGTTCGCTGTTCGCCCCTCGACTCCGCTCGGGACGACCCTGAGCTTGTCGCAGGGTCGTTGTTCGCCCTTCGTCGGACGGACTGTAAACTGGCGACCCGGAGAAACCCTGGCGACTGGGAACTGGGAACTGGGAACTGGGAACTGGGAACTGGAAACTGGCAGCGCCCGGCGCGAAGCTGGAAGCCTGGAAGCTGGAAGCTGGAAGCTGATATTGAATCGAACGGTCGTATTGAACGTCGTCGCCCTCACCGCCGATCTCATCGCGCGCGCGGCGCCGAAGATCGCGGCGTGGGCACGCGAAGGAGCGGCCGCGCGGATTGGCGCGGCATTCCCCGCCGTCACCTGCACCGCCCAATCCGACTACCTCACCGGCCGCTACCCCGACACACACGGCGTCGTCGCGAACGGGTGGTACGTGCGGGACGATTGCGAGATCCGGTTCTGGCGGCAGTCGAACAAGCTCGTGCAGGGACCGAAGATCTGGGACGTGGCGCGCGCCGAGGATCCGGCGTTCACCTGCGCGAACCTGTTCTGGTGGTTCAACATGTACTCGGACGTGGACGTGAGCGTCACGCCTCGGCCGATGTATCCCGCCGATGGCCGCAAGCTGCCCGACGTCTACACCGCGCCGGCCGGCCTGCGCGGCGAACTCCAGCGGCGGCTCGGCACCTTTCCGCTGTTCAGTTTCTGGGGACCTCGCACGTCGATCGAGTCCACCCGGTGGATTGCAGACGCGGCGAAGATCGTCGAAGAACGCCACGCGCCCACGCTCACGCTCGTTTACCTGCCGCACCTCGACTACACGTTGCAGCGCACCGGACCGGGGACGCGCGAGGCCGAGGAGGACGTCGGGCGCGTCGACGAGATCTGCGCCGAGCTGATCGCGTTCTACGAGGCGCGCGGCGCGCGTGTCATCGTGCTGTCGGAGTACGGAATTCGCGACGTGTCCGCGCCGGTTCACGTCAATCGCGTGCTGCGCCAGCACGGAATGATTGCGGTCCGCGAGGAGCTCGGCCTCGAGCTCCTCGACGCCGGCGCGAGCGCGGCCTTCGCCGTGGCCGATCACCAGGTCGCGCACGTCTACGTGAACGATCGCGCGCGCCTCGGTGAAGTGCGGGCGCTGCTCGAGTCGACGCCCGGCATCGAGGTCGTGCTCGACGCCGCCGGCAAGCGCGCGCACCACATCGATCACGGGCGCGCCGGCGAGCTCGTCGCCATCGCCAGACCCGACGCCTGGTTCACGTATTACTACTGGCTGGACGATGCCCGCGCGCCTGATTTCGCCAGGACCGTAGACATCCACCGCAAGCCGGGATACGACCCGGTGGAGCTGTTCGTCGATCCGTCGCTCCGCCTGCCGGCACTGCAGGTGGGATGGAAACTCGCCCGCCGCAAGCTTGGATTTCGGACCCTGCTGGACGTCATTCCGCTCGACGCCTCGCTCGTCCGCGGCTCACACGGCCGAAGACCAAACGTGACCGACCCCGATGCGCCCGTCCTTCTGACCCGTCACAAGGAACTCCTCAGCGGGCAGTCCCTGGAGTCCGTCGACGTCTACGCCCTCATCCTCGCGCATCTCGAGTTGCGCTGATCGCGGTTCGCTGTTTGCGGTTCGGGGATCGCGCCCAGTTGGGGGTTCCGGCAAGGCCGAACAGCGAACGACGAACGGCGAACAACGAACAGCGATTAGCGAACAGCGAGCAGCGATTAAGTGGGGAGCTTCGCCGGCGCGCGAACGGTCACATTCTTTCGCTTCACCGACACGTTCAGCTTTTCCGACGGCTTCGCACCGGGCGGGAGCGTGTAGCTGATGCGGTACTGCGTCGTGAGCTCGGAGGCGAGCGCCTGCAGCGCCATCAGCGACCCGGCCGACGCGACGATCGATTGATGGCGCCCGCCGCTCTGTTTGGGACCGTCGCCGAGCACGCGGCTCAGGTGCATGTTCTCCTCGAGCATCGCGCTCGGGCGCTGCGCGACAACGGTCGACCGGAGCGCCGAACGTTCGACCGAGAAGACGTGAAGGGCGGCGCCGCTCTTGCGCAGCTGATCGAGTACGTGCTCGGAGTTGACCGTGCTGTGCTCCTCGCCGCCGACCGTGAGCGCGATGATCACCGGCCGCACCGCTTCGAGGCGCCGCAGCTCGTTGGCCGCCTCGGAGATGCCCTCGAGTAGCTGCCCGCCGTCCGGCGTGCCCGGCCGCGCGTTCAGGGTCGCGATCCCGTTCATCAGCGCGTCGCCGCTCTCGGTGTAGTCAACCAGCTTCATCGTCTGGCCGACCACCGAGCTGAGCGACATGACGGCATGCCCATCCATCCGCTGCACGAACCGCGCGAGCGCCGAGCGGAAGAGGCCCGTCCCGTTGTCGTCCACGATCAGCGCGATCTGGAGCGACCCGCGCGCGATCGAGGCGTCGGTCACCCGGACGACCTTGCCTCCCTCCTTGATCTCGAAGTCGGCGGCCGCCAGGTCCTTGATGGGAACGCCGTCCTTGTCGGTGACGGTCACATACACCGTGCGTTCCGCAGGCGCCGGCGCCGGCTGTTGCGCTGCCAAAACCCCGCCGGAGAGCATCGCCGCAGCGCCGAGAACCGGAAGCAGTCGGGGCATGGGTCACCTCATTTCGACTGAGTATAGATCGCGGCTCGGCCCGGCTCGGTGGCATCGTCAACTCCCAACTTCCAAGGTATCTGTTTACCGGGGTCGATGCGTGATTGGTTCCGGCCGTGTCGTGGCTGCTACCGGGCCCACGGCTTGCGCGTCGCGCCTCACGACGATGCAACGATGCGACGACACGACGC
>JBOGIX010000375.1:0-2085 GCA_050744685.1 Vicinamibacterales bacterium
CGGCTGCCCGCGCAATTGCGCGGAAGCCACGGTGAAGGACATCGGCCTCGTCGGCGTCGAAGGTGGATGGCAGGTCGTGGTGGGCGGAGCCGCCGGCAAGTCCGTCCGGCAGGCCGACCTCCTGGTCACGGTCGAGACGACGGAAGCGGCGCTGCAGGCAGCGGAGCTCTTCTTCCAGTATTACCGGGAGCACGGCAACTACCTCGAACGCACCTACGACTTCGTCGTGCGTGTCGGTATCGACAAGGTTCGCAAGGAGACTGTCTACGCGCCGCCGGAAGTCCGTGAGGGACTGCTCGACCGCTTGCGCAAGTCGAAGGCACGGGCGCGCGATGCCTGGCAGGAAGGCCGCGAGCCCGTGCATCCGACTCAGTTCATTCCAATCACGCCGATCGAGGAGGTCGTCGTATGAGTGAGACGTGCTGGATTCGCGTGACTACGCAGGTCAACATTCCGCCCCGTGAAGGGCGCGCCATCAAGATCGGGGAGGTCGAGATCGCGCTGTTCAACCTTGGGAATCGATTCGTGGCCGTCGAGAGCCGCTGTCCCCACCAGGGCGGCCCGCTCTCGGACGGCATCGTGACCGGCTGCGCCGTGGTGTGTCCGCTGCACACGTGGCGGATCAATCTCGAGACCGGGCAGGTCGAGCGGCCCACGGGAGGCGGCGCCTGCGTGCGCACCTACCCGACCCGGCTCGACGGCGACACGGTGCTGGTCCAGTTCCCGGCTGGCGCGTTCGTACGGAGCGGCGCGGGCCGGGCGGCATAGATGTCGGCGCACAATTTCGGCGGGATGCGTGTTCTGGCGCTCGAGAGCCGCCGTGCGACCGAGCTCTCGACGTTGATCACGACGTTTGGCGGCACGCCAATCGTGGTGCCCGCGCTGCGCGAGCTGCCGCTCGATTCGAACGTCGCCGCGCTCGACTTCGCCGCCGGCCTCCTGCTCGGCGACTTCGACATCGTCGTGTTTCTCACGGGTGTCGGAGCACGGGCGCTCGTCGACGTCATGGATCAGGCACATCCCGGTGGTGAAATCCTGTCGGCGCTCAGCGCCACGAAAGTGGCGGTGCGCGGTCCCAAGCCGGCGGCCGTGCTGCGGGAGCTGAAGGTGCCGATCTGGGTGACGGCGCCTGAGCCGAACACGTGGCGGGAGCTGCTGGCCGCGATCGAGTCGCGCAGTCAGGAGCAGCCGCTCCAGGGCGCACGCGTCGCCGTGCAGGAGTACGGCGTGTCCAACGCCGATCTGTTCCTGGCCCTGCGCGATCGCGGTGCAGCGGTCAAGCAGGTGCCAATCTATCGCTGGTCGCTGCCGGACGATCTCTCCGGCCTGCGTGGCGCCGTGGCCGCCATCTCCGGCGGCGGGATCGACGTCCTGCTGCTCACCTCCGGCGTGCAGCTCGATCATCTCTGGCGCGTCGTGAAGATGATGGGGTGCGCGACCGAGTTCCGCTACGGTCTCTCGTCGACGGCCATTGCCTCGATCGGTCCGACGACCTCGGCGGAGATCCGGCGGCACGGGCTCGAACCCGATCTCGAGGCGTCGCACCCGAAGCTCGGGTTCCTGGTGAGAGAGGCCGCGCAGAAGGCGGCGGAGATCTGTGCCGTGAAGCGGGCGGACTCGAGAGTGCAGGCGTGATTTCGGTTGGCGCCACCAGGGATGCTCACCTGTCCCGATCACCCGCCGCCTTCGCCACAATCCCGCTCAGCCCGATCAGCCCCACGAGGTTCGGAAAGATCTGCAGCGCGTTCATCAAGTCGCCCCAGGCCCACACGACGTCCACGCGGGACACCGCGCCGAACGGGATCAGCAGGCAGTAGATCCATCGATACGGCACTGTGACCTTCCGCCCGAGGATGTATTCGAAGAACTGCTCGCCGTAATAGGCCCAGCCGATGAGCGTCGTGTAGCCGAACAGGAACGTGCAGAAGGCCACGATCCATCCGCCCGCGGTCGGCATCACGGTATCGAACGCGGCGCCGACGGCGGCGGTGCTCGTCAGCCCCGACTGCCAGACGCCGGTCAGCAGGATGGTCATCGCGCTGATCGTCGAGGTCACGAACGACACGATGAAGACCTCCATCACGG
>JBOGIX010000376.1:0-2820 GCA_050744685.1 Vicinamibacterales bacterium
CGGTTCGCGGTTCGCCGCTCGTCGTTCGCGGTTCGCTGTTCGCTGTTCGCTGTTCGCTCGGGTGGATAGATCGTCGTGGCGTCCGGCTTCAGCCGGAAGAGGGCGGCGCGGCTTGTAGAGAGTGTGAATAAATCGTCCGCTGAGCGGGTGGCTTCCGCCTTCCGCCCTCGCGCGACGCGCTTCGGCGGGCCGCCGTAGCCTTGGCGGAGGCCGGTCAGGTGGAAGATCTCGGGGAAATCTTCCGGCTAAAGCCGGAAGCCACAATCTATTTCGCAGGAAAAATTTCCCAAGATCGCGCCCGCGGCTCGGGCTCGGGAACACTGCTATGCTCGGGGCATGCTGCGTAAACTGATCGTGCTCGGGATCACGCTCGGGTGTCTCGCGGCGCCCTCCACGGCGTCTGCCGACATCACCGCGTTTCTCGGCGTGAACCCGACGCCGACCAATCGTCCGGTGCGCGGCTTCGCCATTGGCGCGGGGCTCATGATCGTCGGCTTCGAGTTCGAATACGCGAGCTCGAGCGAAGACGCCGACGAGCTCTCGCCGCGGCTGCGTACGTTCATGGGCAACGCCCTGCTGCAGACTCCGTTTCCGATCGCCGGCATGCAGTTCTACGCGACCGCGGGGGGCGGCATGTATCGGGAGACGCTGCTGGATGATTCCGAGACACACGTCGCGGGCAACATCGGCGGCGGCGTGAAGATGTCGCTCGCCGGGCCGCTCCGGCTGCGGCTGGACTACCGGGTGTTCACGCTGCAGGGGGATCCGCGGCATTCCAAGCCGCAGCGGTTCTATGCGGGGCTCAATTTGAAGTTTTAACGGCAGATCGACGGGGAACAGGTGGAGTCGCGCTCCGAACCCTGATCCCCGCTCCCTGCGACCCCGATCGAGCGTTCCTTACATACCCCCGCCAACCGGCGTGAGACTCAACTTGTTGAGGCCGGCTGCAAACGCGGCCACGTACCGTTTCCACATCTCCTGAGTGGCCGGCGCGGCAAGTTCTTCCTTGGTCATGGCCTTCTGCAGCATCGCGAACAGTTCGTAGTCGGTGCTCGGAACCGTCGGCTCGATGAAGATGACGTAGAGCGCATTGTTCTGCAACGGCTCGGTCGCCTTGTAGACCTTGAAGCCCGCCGCCTGCTGCTTCAGCGAAGCATCCTGGGTCTGCGCCAGCCCCGCCTTCAGCTTGCCGATCATCTCCTCGAAGACCGCGGTCTGATCCGGCTTGATCTGGACGAGCAGGGCGCCGGCGGGTGTGGTGAAAGGCACCTTCGGCGGCTCTGCCGGTTTCGCCTGCTCCGCACCGGCCGGCGGCTGCTGCCCTGCGGGTGGCTGCCCGGTCGGCGGCTGCTGGGTCGTGGGCTGCTGGGTCGCAGGTGGCGGTGTCTGTGCCGACAGGACGGCTGGCAGGAGCGCCAGCGCCAGAGCACCAGTCGAAATCACGAAGGGACGACGCATTCAATCTCCTCCTAGAGAAGGGCGTGACAAAGGGCTGAAGTGTACCATACCGGCCCGGAGTTCAGACGAACACAGCCATGATTTCGTTAGCCAGGAGCATGCCATCCCGCGTCAGCCGGAGCACCGGGCCCTCGCGAACGAGCAACCCTTCCGTGACGAACGGCGCCAGCCCATCGCCAAACTGCCGCCACACGTCCGCACCGTACCGGCGGCCGACGGCTTCGATGTCGATGCCGCGCGTCAGCCGGAGGCCCGTGAACAACGCATCCTCGAGCCGCTCCGCCGGCGTCAGCGCCCGGCGCTCGCTTTCGACCGGCTCACCCGCAGCGATACGCCGGATGTACTCCTCGGTGGACGAGACGTTCTTCGAGCGAACGCCCTCGCGCGTGGAGTGCGCGCCACACCCGAGGCCCAGCCACTCGCCGTCGGTCCAGTACTTCAGGTTGTGCCTGGATTCGCGTCCCGCGCGCGCGACGTTCGAAATCTCGTACTGCGAGTAGCCCGCATCGTCCAGCCGGGCCAGGCTCCAGAGATACATCGCCGCCGCATCCTCGTCCGGGGCGAGGGACCAGCCACTCCGCGCCATTTCCTCCTTGAGCGGCGCGTTGGGATACAGCTCCAGCAAATACAGCGAGGCGTGCTCCGGCCCGACGCCGATCAGCGCGTCGACGCTTTCCTGCCAGTCGGCCCGCGACTGCTGCGGCAGCCACATCATCAGGTCGAGGCTGACGTTGTCGAACCCGGCCGCCCGCGCTTCGCCAATCGCGGCAACCGCGCGTTCCGCCGTGTGCAGCCTGCCGAGACGCCGCAGCTCGACCTCGCGAAACGACTGCACGCCGAAGCTGATGCGATTGACACCGGCCGCACGAAACTGTTCCATCCGCGCAAGGGTGGACGTCTCGGGGTTGGTCTCGAGCGTGACCTCCGCATCGGCCGTCACGTCGAACACGTCGCGGCACGCCCCGATGAGCCGCGCGATCTCGTCCGGATCGAGCAGAGACGGCGTGCCGCCGCCGAAGAAGATCGAATCGGCCGCCACCCCGGCGTCATGCGGCCGCAGGGCTGCCTGCCGGATCTCTCCCTCGAGCGCCGCCACGTAGCGCGCCTTCAGCGCCGCGTCGAACAATCCGCGGTTGAAATTGCAGTAATTGCAGATGGAGCTGCAGAAGGGGACGTGCAAGTACAGGCCGAGTAATGCCATGAATGCACAAGAATGCCATGAATGCCCATGAATGGGGGTTCGGTACTCGGGGCTCGGCAGCTCGGTACTCAGGGCTCGGTACTCGGAGGCTCGGATGCCATGAATCGGCGAATTCAGCCAGGATTCCCGCCATTCATGGCATTCCTGGCACTCATGGCATT
>JBOGIX010000377.1:0-4661 GCA_050744685.1 Vicinamibacterales bacterium
CGCGAGGTGAAGGAGCGGGTCACCTACTGCTCCGTCTGCAGCAACAACACCGAAACCGATCCCTGCTATTTCTGCACGCACCCGGCCCGCGACCGCCATCTGATCTGCGTCGTCGAAGAGCCGGAGAATGTCACGGCGATCGAGAAGACTCGTGACTTCAAGGGCGTATACCACGTGCTGATGGGGGCGCTGTCACCGCTGCAGGGCGTCGGCCCGGACGACCTGAAGATCCGGGAGCTGCTGGCGCGCGTGAGCGGCGGCGGCGTCGAGGAAGTGATCCTGGCCACGAACCCGAACGTCGAAGGGGAAGCAACCGCCATCTACCTGGCGAAGCTGCTGAAGCCGCTGGGCGTGCGCGTGACCCGCATCGCGATGGGCGTTCCCGTCGGCAGCGACCTCGAGTACGCCGACGAAGTCACGATGCACAAGGCGATGGAAGGCAGACGGGAAGTGTGACTTCGCTGTCCGGGCTCGGGGCTCGGGACTCAGACTCGGGACTCGGGGCTCGGGGCTCGGCAGTAACCGCAGTCGAGAATCTGCCCCTGACCCCGACTCTCGAGCGCCGCGGACGCCTACGCAGTGACCGCGTCCCGGTCCTGCATCAAATCGCGCAGCTTCAATACCAGACTGATCCAATAGATGTTGGCGCCGATGGCGGCGAGGATCACGATTGCCGGCAGGCCGCCGACGAGGGAAAACGCGAAGATCCCATACGGCATGGCCGAGCGCGTGGCGGTGAACGACAGCCGCCAGACGATCCGTGACCACAGGGTGGGCTCGGCCTGGAAGCGTTCCCTCGCGATGGCATGCAGGCGATCGGGGCGGCCGGCCGTGATGCGGCTGCGCAGGAAGATCAGGAATGCGAAGGACAGGAGCGTGCCCGCGAGCGCCAGCGTGCCGATCCAGTAGAACGCGTCGACGTGCGTCTGCCTGACGGCGCCGATCGTGAGGCCGACGAAGATGGCAATGTAGTACGAGTAGTCCCCGAACGTCTCGATCCAGCAGCCGAGCGCCGATTCCTGGTACTTCAGGCGGGCGATCTCGCCGTCGCAGCCGTCGAGCACGCTGGCGGCGAGCGAGAGGAACGCCCCGAGCACGCCGGTCCAGTAATGGCCGATGCTGAACAGCCATGCCGCGTAGAACCCGATCGCGACGATCAGGAGTGAGAGCTGGTTCGCGGTGATCGGCGTCCTGATGAGCGCGACGCTGATCGGGAGCGACATGCTGCGATTGAATCGCGCGAGTGTGTTGTCGGTGTCCTTGTAGCTCGCGCGACGGATGATCGTTTCGGCTCGCGGCAGGTCGTCGGCGGTGGTGACTCGAATGGCCAGCTTGGCGCGGCCGGCCGACACGTCCTCCCCAGTTGGCAGGGGAGCCGCAGCTCTCCGGCGGGATGCCAGCGCCTCGGTCACACTGACCCGATCGCTCGCATCCGCGGCCGCCAGGCGCAAGACGCCGCTTTCACGCCAGTCCGCCCCTGCCGGTACGTCGCAGAAGGTTCCAGGCGCCGGGTCGATCGCTCGAGCCATCGACAACAGCGCTGGCGATACCACGGTCCCCGGCCCCACCGCTGTGACGAATCCTGGCCCGCGCACCGCGTCCAGCGCGGCACGCCACTCCGCCTCGGTTGATGTGAGGACAACGCCTGGCAGAGATGCGGCCAATCGTCGCAGTGCCGCGCGTACGTTGGCGGGAACGTCTCCTGCCCAAACGACGATATGGTCGTACTCGGCGCGGGCGGCGGATCTGATGACGCGCTCGAGCATCGGCAGCCCGGCGACGCGTGCTATCGCGGTGACGTCGAGATCTGTATCGTGCGGAAGATAGAGCACGGTGGATCCCGAGGCGGGCGGCGTCGGCGTGTGTGGATCGCTGCGGCCGGTGCGCATCGGCCGCACCTTTCGGGGGTAGATCGCCAACCCGAGCCCGGCCCAGAACAGGCCGCGCAGCCTGCGCGCGATGGCGAGCGCCGCCCCTCCCTGCACGAGGCCCACGGCCGCGACCGCAGCGAGGCTCGACGCTTCGAGCGCGCCGAGGTTCGCGGGAATGAACGCGGAGGCAAAGCTCGCGACGCGCGAGAACGTCTCGACCGCGAGCGCGCCGTTCGGCGTGATTGCCGCCCCCGAACCGCGCAGGATGACCCACGCCTCGAGCGCCATGCACAGGTACGACAGCACCGTCGCCGTCAGCAGCACCAGCAGACGAACCGGATTGCCGCGCACCAGCTCGAGCATCTGCCGCTCGACGGCGCTGACGAACCTCGAGACGCGGCCGCTCGACAGCGACAGCCCGAGCCATGCGTCCAGCCGGCGCAGCAAGGCTTGAAGGTAGGTGCCGCGGCCGCTGACGACCACCGCCGTGAGGATGCCGATGACGACGGACACGATCGCAAACGCGCGAAAGACCCGGAACCAGGTGCGCGTCAGCGGCAGTCCGGCGATCGCGGCGAGCGAACCGACACCCACGATGAGCATCGTTCCCACCATGTAGGCGATGCGCTCGAGGGCGACGGCGGCGGTGGCTTCGCGTGCATCGACGCGGTCGGCGAGCAGCAGGACCTTGAATGGCTCGCCGGCGACCCCGCGCAGCGTGAGATAACTGAACGCCTCGGCCGCGAGCCGCACGCGCGCGAGCCGGAGGAACCCGACGCGGCGTGGCTGCGGGAAGCACCAGGCCCACGCCCACGTCCGCACGAGGTGCCACAGGCCGCTGAAGAAGAGCGCGATCGGCAGCGCCACACCGAGATGCCGGACGGTATGGACGGCGAGATGGATGTCGATGTAATAGAGCGCGCCGCAGAACAGGACGACGCCCGCCGCCAGCGCGCCCCATCGAACGAGCGTGCTGTTCATACGGGCTCGACCTGCTCCGCCGTCGTAATCAGGAGGTGCTCCGCGTGCTCGAGATCGGCCATGGTGTCGATGTCGTACCATGCGGCGTTGCCGATCTCGATGCCGCGCATCAATCCGCGCGTTGCGAGCTGCCTGATGCCGCCGCTGAGCGTGGTGTCGCCGGCAGCGCGGGAGACGTCGATCGCGTCGAACACGGCGGGCGAGCAGACGAACATGCCCGTGTCGAGCGCGTCGTACTCCGTGAGGTCCTTTCCAATCGCGACGATCTGCGCGCCGCGGCGGCGGACCTTGGTGGCTTCCTCGGCCACCTCGCACGGCGCCGGCCGCGAGTCGACCGCGAGAAGCGACTCGAGCGGACCCGCATCGGACCCGAGCAGGCGCGCAAGCGCCTCAGGCTCGAAGAGGTGATCGCCCATGAGCAGCGCGAAGCGACGGTTGGGGAAGCGATGCCGCGCCGCCAGCACCGACACGCCGTTCTCGAGGTGCCAGTCCGGGTTGTACGAGAAGCGGACGCGCAGGCCTGACGGCGTGCGCGATTGAATGAGCGTGCGCAGGCTGTCGGCCTGATAACCGAGCACGACCTCGACCGTAGTGACGCCCGCATCGCGGGCGGTTTCCAGCGTACGGATGATCAGCGGGCGACCGAGGATGGGCTGGAGAAGCTTCGATTGGCGGGTACCGTTGCGAAAGCGATCGCCGTTGCCGGCGGCGAGCACGAGAGCGTCCCGGACGGGGACAGACGAATCTTCTGTCACGATCACCTCGAGTCCCGAGCGAAGCTGCGCCCCAGATCCTGAAGGCTCCGCCTCGCTGGACACAGCTTCATAACGCGCCGCTGACGCGGCGATGGTCTTGACCTGACACCTTGATCCAGGGTGCAAGCTCCGAGGGTCAAGACCTCGAGTCGGACCGCAGGAGCGTGAACACTCCGCCCCGACACGTTTACCAGCCGTAGTTCATTTCACGACCCGTGCCCGGGGCCGGCGCCACATACACACGTTCGATGTCCGGTCAGCTCAGCCGCGTGGTCCATAGAGCATTTGACGCCGGAGCGACAGCGTTCGATCCGGAAAAATGCAGTGTTGTGGCCCCTTCGCTCGTGGATGGACCTGATGTGGACCGCGGGATGGGCGTGCAGGAGTGTGCAGCGGCATCGCTCGAACGTAAAGGCGCAGCCCTGCCGCAGGTTGGCTCAGTGACCCCGCTCAGCCGGCACAAATCGGCGCCGCGTACTACCCTGATGCAGAAAGCTCTGCATCGTCGAGAATGCGGCGCGTGGTGACGCCGTGGCGAACGAGCAGCGCCGTGCCCGCCAGCTGCCAGAAGATCATCCGCGCGCGCCGGACGATCGCGAGCGCGCCGGCGGTCTGCACGCTGAGTCCGAGCAGCTGCGCGACGAGCACCGTGCCAATCTCCGCTACGCCGGGCTGCTGCATCGGCACTGGTTTGAAGAGCACGGTGACCAGACGCTGCGCGGTCTCGAGGATGAACGAGGTGACGAGCGGCGGGGGCGACCCCGCGAGCAGCCAGAGCGTGAGGTGCACCTCGAGCACGCCGAGCGCGTGGAACAACAGCTCGGTGGCGACGAGCGAGGCGATCGTCTGCCGTCGCCTCGAGGCGAACGTGTAGATGTCGTGTTCGAGGCGGCGTACCTTTTCGAGACGCGCCTCGAGCTGCGGCGAGCGTCGCACGCGTCCAACCCATGCGACGACGCGGCTGATGAGCGCCGGCCTTCTCCAGAGCGCCCAGGCCACGCCCACGTAGGCGGCGAGGACCACGCCGATCGCGACCTCGGCGCCGAGCTGCAGC
>JBOGIX010000378.1:0-3928 GCA_050744685.1 Vicinamibacterales bacterium
ACGTATCGCAGGTCGAACGCCGCATCCACCGGGAACTGGAATGGCTCCAGGCACCGGCTGCAGCCCACCTCCAGCTTCGTCGTCGCCCGTCCCGCAACGCCAAAGGCCTCGCCGTCGAGTTTCTGGACGTCCAGCGAGACCTCGACCGGCGCGGCGACGCGATATTCGTCGTCCTGGGGATCGAACGCGTCGGGCTGGAAGGTCCGCTCGAAGTGATCGCGCGCCCCGTGCAGCTTGTTGAGGTCGAGAAGCATGGCTATACGCGCCCGCCCTCCAGGCGGGAACCCGTCATTATACCTTAAAAATCCGGCACTCGGGGCTCGGTACTCGGGGCTCGGAACCCGGAATTCGTGGTATCGGGGCCTTGCCCGCCGTAGCACTCGCAAGCCCACGTGCGGAGGTGGGTCGCCAGGTTCTGGCGGTTCGGCCCATCGCCTCTAGGGGACTACGGTCGGATCGAGACCCAGGGCTTCGGAATGAAGAGCTGCTCGTACAGCGCCACGGCGTATCGATCTGTCATGCCTGCCACGAAATCCTTGGTCGCGACGTCCAACCCTTCCGTCTCGATGGTCCTGGCGTCGAGGTACTCGGCCGGTCGAGTGCGCACCTTCTCCCATAAGCCGCCGAGGATACCCGCCGCTTTCGAGAACTCTGCCGTGGCGACATCGTTCTCGTACACCGCGTCGAACAGGAAGCTGCGCAGGCCCACGGTCGCGTCCAGGATCGGCTCGCTCATGCGTATGTCGGTCATGCCGCCGTCGATGGTCTGCAACACGACGTCGGTGACCATGCGGCCGATGCGTTCGGACGAGGACCGTCCAAGCACCTCGACCCGCGTCGCCGGCAGATCGTCCTCGCGCAGGAGCCCGGCCCGCACGGCGTCGTCGATGTCGTGGTTCACGTAGGCGATGATGTCCGCGACCCGCGCGATCTGCCCTTCGATCGTGCTCGCCCGGTGCTCGGGATCGGCGCCTACCGGCATGCCGCTCTTGCCCTTCGAGTGCCGGGCGATGCCGTCGCGCACTTCCCAGGAGAGGTTCAGCCCCTTGCCCTCGTTCTCCAGCAGGTCAACGATCCGCAGGCTCTGCTCGTAGTGATTGAAGCCCCCCGGAACGAGCGCGCCCAGCACGCGCTCGCCGGCATGGCCGAACGGCGTGTGCCCGAGGTCGTGCCCGAGCGCGATAGCCTCGGTCAGTTCTTCGTTCAGGCGGAGCACCTTGGCGATGCTTCGCGCGATCTGCGAGACCTCGAGCGTGTGCGTCAGGCGCGTGCGGTAATGATCCCCCGTCGGCGCGAAGAATACCTGCGTCTTGTGCTTGAGCCGCCGGAACGCCTTGCAGTGAATCACCCGATCGCGATCGCGCTGAAACGCGGGACGGATCGGGTCCTCAGCCTCCGGATGCAGCCGCCCGCGCGAGTCCGCACTCTTCGCCGCCTGCGGCGCCAGGATCTCGCGCTCACGCGCCTCGAGTTGCTCTCGAATTTTCATCGCTGCGCCATTCACCGTCACGCTGCATTCCAGTCACAAAATTCAACAGGAGAACTGGAGGGAAGGGAGTTACCTATCAGGCCGCGCTGCCGCACGATGACGTGAACCGGCCAGTGCACTCCCTTGACCTCCCCTGCTCACCTACTCCTGTTGAACTGACGAGCGTACATTGCCGGAAGAGATCTCCCCCCAGAAGCTCGTCCCGTGCTCGAGTGGCCCGACGTCGAACACCTCGGCGAGAGTCTGACCCAGGTCCGCGAAGGTCTTCCTCACGCCGATGTCGGTACCTGCACGTACCATCGTGCCATAGAGGAACACGGGGACGTATTCACGGGAATGATCGGTGCTTGGCGTCGTGGGATCGTTGCCATGATCGGCGGTGACGACCAGGAGATCGTCGTCGCCTAGCTTCGGCAGGAGCGCGGCGAGGCGGAGGTCGAAGCGCTCGAGGTTGGCGGCATAGCCGGCCGGTTCGTTGCGGTGGCCGTAGACGGTATCGAAGTCGACCAGGTTGGCGAAGATCAACCCCTCGCGCGTGCGCGCCAGCGCCGCGGTGATCTCGTCCATGCCGTGATCGTCGCTGGTCGTGTGGACGGCGGCCGTAATGCCCCGGCCGGCGAAGAGATCCTCGATCTTCCCCACCGCGACGACGGGCGACCCGCGCGCCTTCAAGCGGTCGAGCAGCGTCGGAGCAAATGGCGGCAGCGCGAAATCGCGGCGGTTTGCGGTCCGCTGAAAGCTTCCCGGCGTGCCGACGAACGGACGCGCGATGACGCGCCCCACTCCCTGCCCTTTCGCCACGAGGTCGTAGGCGACCTCGCAGATGCGATAGAGCTCGGATACCGGGATCACGTCTTCGTGCGCAGCTATCTGAAACACGCTGTCCGCCGACGTGTAGACGATCGGCTTGCCCGTCCGCATGTGCTCCGGCCCGAGCTCCTCGATGACGACGGTGCCCGATGCGGCCTTGTTGCCGAGGGTGGCGCGCCCGATCTGCCGCTCGAACGTGGCCATCAGGTCGGCAGGAAATCCGTCGGGGAATACCGGAAAGGCGCGTTCGAGGACGAGCCCCATCAGCTCCCAGTGGCCGGTCACCGAATCCTTGCCCGGCGAGGCTTCCGCCATGCGGCCGAACGCGCCGAGCGGAAGGGCATCCGACGAGGGCGCATCCGAAAGCCGGACGACGCGGGAAAGGCCAAACGACCGCAGGGTGGGAACCTCGAGCGGGACCGCACGCGCGATGTTGGCGAGCGTGTTGCTGCCGCGGTCCCCGTACTGGTCGGCGTCGGGGAGCTCCCCCACGCCCACACTATCGAGCACGATCAGGACGACCCTGCGGGCGCGATCTCTCTGGAGTGACGTCGTCAGGCCTCGTGCGTCGAATAGTAGTTGCCCATCGTGCGCGGGGAGCGAATGGTGGCGATCGCATGCTTGAACACCATGTGATCGGCGCCGCTGTGCTCGACGATGACGGCGAACCTGTCGAAGTTCTTGACGCGGCCCTCGAAATCCGTGCCGTCCATCAACCGGATCTGGACGGGCAGCTTCTCGCGGCGCGCGTAGTTGAGGAACACGTCCTGGATGTTCGGCTGCGGGGGCGCGGGGCGCGACTCACGGATCTGCTGGGCCATTGGGCAAACTCTCCATGCCCGCGACGGCACGAGCGACCTCCTCCAGAGTCTCCTCGCGTTCGCCTGCGGCGCGAATCCACCGTAGATTAGGCTCTTTCCTGAACCAGATCAACTGGCGCTTCGCGTATTTACGGTTCTCCCGGACGATGAGTTCGCGCGTCTCGCGCTCGCCGCGGACACCGCGCAGGTGCTCGAGGGCCTGGCGATACACGAGGCCGGTAAACGGGTGTGCGGATTCGGGCAGTCCGGACGCAAGCAGCCCGCGAATTTCGTCGAGCAGTCCGCGCGCGAACTGCTCGTCCACGCGGCGGGCCACCCGATCGGCGGTCTGCTCGGCGGGAATCGTCAGCGCATACGCCAGCACGGTGTATTCCGGCAGCGCCGACTCGGTCCCGGCGAAATGGTCCGTGAGCGGGCGACCCGTCAACAAATACACCTCGAGCGCCCGGACAATGCGCTTGAGATCGCGGCGCTGGATGCGCTCGGCCGAAGGCGGGTCGATGCGCGCGAGCCAGGCGTGCAGGCGCTCGACGCCGCGGCGCCTCGCCACGGACTCGAGGCGCGCGCGCAGGTCGGCGTCGCGGCTCGGGCCGGGAAAGAACCCGCGCGTCAGCGCCCGATAGTAAAGACCGCTGCCGCCGACAAGAATCGGCAGCTTGCCGCGGCTGCTGATGTCGCGGATCACCGCGGCCGCCTCGCGCGCGTACCGTGCCGCCGAGTATTCCTCGTACGGCTCGGCGACGTCCACCATGTGATGCCTGATGCCGCGGTGTTCGTGCAGCGGCACCTTGTCGGTGCCGATGTCGAA
>JBOGIX010000379.1:0-6146 GCA_050744685.1 Vicinamibacterales bacterium
CCCAAGACCTCCGCGATCCGCTTGACGACATTCGAGACGTGGGAGCAGGTGGGGCGGTGGTATGCGTCGCTTGAAGGCCCGCAGCGCGTGCCCGGAGCGGAGATTCGAAAGAAGGCCGCGGAACTCATTGCCGGCCGCACGACCGAGCTCGCCAAGGCGGAGGCCCTGTACGAGTTCGTCGCAACCAACTTCCGGTATGTCAGCCTGTCGCTCGGCGCCGGCAGGTATCAGCCGCGTGCCGCGGCGGCGGTTCTGCGCGAGCAGTACGGCGACTGCAAGGACAAGCACACGCTGCTGGCCAGCCTGCTCGAGGCTGCCGGACTGAGAGCGTCTGCCGTGCTGATCAACGTCAACGCAACGCTGGATCCCTCGTTCCCGTCGCCATCACAGTTCGATCACGTCATCACCAGGGCAATCGTCGACGGACAGCCAATCTGGATGGATACGACGACCGAGGTCGCTCCATTCCGGCTGCTCCTGGCTTCCCTCCGCAACAAGCAGGCGCTCGTCGTCGACAACGGCGGCAAGCCATGGCTGGAGGTCACGCCGGCCGACCCGCCGATGAGGAGCCTGGTGCGCCAGAACATCGAGGCCACGCTTGCACAGGATGGCAGGCTGGACGCGCAGGTCACCATGGTGCTCCGCGGTGATTCGGAGCTGGTGATGCGCATGGTGTTTCGCAGCACGCCAGCGGCACAGTGGAAAGACGTGCTCGACGGGATCGTCAAGGCGTTCGACATCACGGGCGAGGTGTCGGACGTGAAGATCGCGGACCCGGCGGCGATCAAGGATCCATTCACGATCGAATTCAAGCTTGCCGCGAGCCGGTTCGTTAGCTGGACGTCCAAGCGAGTCACCGTGAAGCTGCCGCTTTCCGATACCGAGATGGTCGCCAGCGCCAACGACGGCGACGAATCCGAAGCAGTGCGGCTCGGCGCGGCGTCCACGGAAGTCGCGTACAAACTCCGGCTGCAACTGCCCGCCGGGGTCTCGGTGCGTGCCCCGCTGCCGGTGGCGATCTCGCGCGATTACGCCGAATACCGGGCAACCTACAGCATCGCCGGCTCGGTGCTGTCGGCCGATCGCGTCGTGTCCATTCGCCAGTCCGAGCTGCCGGCCGCGCGACGCCAGGATTACGCTGCGTTTGCACGAGTCGTCGCCGCCGACGCGCGTCAGTCGCTGACGCTCGAGACCTCGACACCAGTCGCGTCATCGCTGGTGTCCGACGACCTCGAGATCGGAGACCTGACGCAGCAGGCATACGAGGCACACAAGGCCGGCAACTACGCGCAGGCGATCGCGCTCCTCAAACGCGCCCTGGCGCTCGATCCCAAGAACAAGGTTGCATGGAACAATCTCGGCCTCGCCCACATGGGTCTGCGCGAGGTCGAGCCGGCGGTCGATGCATTCCGGCGGCAGCTCGAGATCAACCCGTACGATGCGTCCGCCTACACCAACCTGGGTCGCGCCTACGTGATCCAGCGCAAGTTCGCGGAGGCGGAAGCCGCCTTCCTCAAGCAACTCGAGGTCAATCCGCTCGACGAGTTCGCGCCGTCGAATCTCGGGTCGATGTATCTGGAGCAGCGTCGATACGATCGCGCCGTGCCACATTTCGAGAAAGCCATTGCGCTGACACCCGACAACGCCCGGCTGCACGTGCAGCTCGGAAAGGCGTTCCTCAACTCCAAGCGTGAACCGGAGGCATTGAAGGCGTTCGACCGCGCCATCGAGCTCTCGCCGTCGCCGACGATGTGGAACGACATCGGTTACGAGCTGGCGCGAAGCGGCGTCCACCTCGACCGCGCTTTGCAATATGCGGAATCGGCCGTGTCGTCGGCGACTGCCGCGTCGCGAAACATGGACGTCGCCCGTGCCGACGCCACCGCGCTGTCGCTGGTTCGATCGCTCGGCGCGTACTGGGACACGCTTGGGTGGGTGTTCTTCGCGCGCGGCGATTTGAACCGCGCCCTGGCGTACGTCCAGCCTGCCTGGCTGCTGACGCAGCACGGAGAAGTCGGCGACCATCTCGGGCAGATCTACGAAAAGCTTGGCCGGCGCGAGGACGCAGTCCGGGCCTACGCCATGACCTTGTCCACCCTCCGTCCGCCAGTCGAAACTCGAGAGCGACTGAAAAACCTGCTCGGCGCCGGGGACGTGGATCGCGTCATCGCCAGGCACCGCGAGGCGCTCGCGAAGGAGCGGTCGATTTCTATTCCCGGCAAAGGCCAGCCGGGCCGGACCGCGGATTTCGTCGTGCTGTTGTCGTCGCCCTCAACCGTCGAGAGCGTCAGGTTCGTCGGCGGGGACGAGTCGTTCGGATCGTTTGGTGATGCGATCCGGAAAACGTCGTTCGGTTCGTTGTTCCCTACAGACGTGCCGGCGAAGCTCCTCCGCCGAGGCATACTGGCCTGTGCTCCTGCTGGCGGCTGCACGTTCACACTGCTGCTGCCGGATGATGCCCAGCCCGTGCAGTAACACATCGAGAGTCTGGAACCCCGCGGGTTCCCACCCTTCGCGTTCCCCTCGTCGCCGCGAGCCTACCGTGATGTGACGGGCCCCCGCCCGCACGCCGTCCACTCGATGAGTGATATATAGAACGCTCGCGAATCGGGTCGGTTCAGGCAGGGCGAGGGACGTCTCGTCGATCGCCCCGGCAGGTTGACCTTCTGCTCACGCGATCTGCGCCAGTCCGCGCACCTTCGTGCCCGGGCCACCCGCGCGTCGCCTGGAGTGAACGATCATGACCTCGCTCCCACGCACGAGCGCCCTGCTGCTCATCGCAGCCCCTGCCTTTGTGTCTGCCGCGCTTGCCCAGGGCATCGACATCTGGACCGTGGGCGTGAACAACACGCGCCAGGGCTGGAACAGGTTCGAGACCGTGCTGACGCCCGCGAACGTGCCGACGCTGAAGAAGATTCGCGAATTCGTCGTCGACGAGAAGATCGACGTCTCGCCGCTCGTCGTCGGCAACAAGCTGTACGTGTTCACGATGACGAACACGGCGTATGTCTTCGACGTCGACACCGGCGTTCAGCTCGCCACGCGCCAGCTTGCCGCGCCGTTCGATCCGCGCCCGGATCCGGGGCAGATGGACAGGTGGAAGATCTACCATCGCTGGGGCATCACCGCAACGCCGGTCATCGACACGACGACCGGCACCGTTTACGTCACGACGTTCGGAAAGCCGAACGCCAACAGCCCGAACACCGAGCGCAACAACGTGCTCTGGATCCTCGACGCGAACACGCTGGCCGACCGGCAACCGTCCGTGCTCATTGCCGGCGCGGCCGACAACGGCGGCGGCGCGATCGCGAACGGATTCACCACGCCGTATCAGAAATTGCGTTCCGGGCTGGGCCTGCTCACCGACGGAGACGGAAACAAGGCGGTCGTGATCGCGTTCTCGATCAACGGCGAGAATCCGCGCGGCCCGGGCCATGGGTTCGTGGTCGCCTATGACGTGCGTGGTCTCCATCGCGAGCCGGGTTTCACGCCGACGCCGGCGATCTGGAACGTCACGCCCGGAGGGGGCGCGGGCGGCGTGTGGATGTCTGGCTCGGGTCCGGCGATCGACGGGAACGACATCTACCTGGCGACAGGCAATGGCATGGATCCGGGGACGATGCCCGGCAACTTCGGCGAGAGCTTCGTCAAGCTCCGGTACACGGCCGGCGTTGCGGGTGTCGACGGCGGCAAACCGAAGGTCGCTGTCTTCGACTACTGGGGCGCGTTCAGCGACTTCGGCCGGGTCGACGAGGATCAGGACCTCGGCGCGGCCGGCGTGTTCCTGATCCCCGAGCGCGGTAACCTCATTGGCGGCGGCAAGGACGGGATCCTCTACAACCTGAACAAGGACAACCTCGGGAAGGACACGTGGAATCCGCAGTTCAACCTTCCGTTCGTCGCGACGTATCTGCCCAACGCGCCGAACGGCGGCGCGGGCCTGCCCACGACCACGGCGCCCGATCCGAACTGGCCGATCGTCAGCCGCGATCGCAATCATTTCACACAGACGCCGACCGGCAAGACCCATCACATCCACGGCACGCCGGTGTACATGGAGCGTGCGACGAGCGGCATCCTCTACGTGTGGGGCGAGAACGAACGGCTCAAAGCGTATAACTTCAGCTTCGCCACCAAACGCCTCACCGGGTTCCGCGGTGAAGGTGCGCAGGTTGCATCTGGCGACATGGCTGCGCCCGGCGGCATGCCCGGCGGCCGCCTCGTCGTGTCGTCGAACGGCACCACACCGGGGACGGCGGTGGTCTGGGGCGTGTACCCGACGCAGGGCAACGCGAACTCGGCGGTCGTTCACGGCGCGCTCGTCGCCTACGACGCGACGGCGGTGGTGAAGGGAAGGATGAAGCAGCTGTTTCACAGCGATGCGAAGCTGGCAAACAGCATGGGGAACTTTGCCAAGTACGCCACGCCGGTCGTGGCCAACGGCAAGGTCTACGTCGCCACGTTCAGCAACAGGGTCGTCCAGTACGGCCTGTGAAGGCAGCCATGAGAACCATCTTCGCGATCGCGCCAGCTGCCCTCGCCGCGGGCATGGCGGTGTCCTACGCGCAGCACGCCGTGCCAGTGCCCGAGCAGCAGGCCGCGCCCCCGGCGAGCACCGAGGCCGCCGGCGGCGGCCTGGCCGATTTGGATGCGATGACCTTCGGCTGTCCGAAAGCCGGCCTGAATGCGGCCGCACGCGAGGCGGCCACGGTTCCCTCGCAGGGAACGTATCAGTTTGCCTACTTCAGGATCGTCAGCGACTCTCACCACGCCTCGTACGAGGTCCATTTCAAGAGCAACTACGTCGGAGAGCCGGACCTGAAGTACTGTGTCTCGGTCTATTGCCAGCAGGGTTGGGATCCGAAGACGACGAAGACATCCGTGACGTTGATGGGCGATGCGCGCCGGCCCGGGAAAGACGGCGTCCACGTCGGCGCTTGCCGCGTCGACCCACCCGTGCGACGCCGCGTGAAATGAGCCGGCACATCGATGCTCGGGCCAGCGACGATGGACGCGCCCGCCATCAAGAGCGTTTCGAGCGGGGACGGCGGGCCGGCTCGCCGGCCCGGGCGATCATCACCTCGGTCGACTTGACGATCGCGATCGCATCGTCGCCGCGGCGCAGCTTGAGGGCGCGCACGGCGTCGGCGGTGATGACGGCCGTCAGCGACTGATCGCCCACGCGCAGGCGCACCTGGGCGAGGAGTCCGTCGACACGCACCTCGTCGATGTAGCCGTGCAGGCGGTTGCGCGCGCTCAAGCCGCCGAGCGACTCGTCGGGGCTCGTGACCGCTTTTCGTGGTCGGCGCGCCGGCAGCTGCCGGGCAAGCAGGCGATCGATCTCGGCCTCGGAGATGCGATGGTGCCCGCCCTCTGTCCGCGTGGTTCGAACGTGGCCGGTCAGCACCCACCGTTTCAATGTCGAATACGCCACGCCCAGCTGCCCGGCGGCGGCTCTCACGGTGAGCAGTGCCATCCAGCTCTCCTCCCGGCCAAAGAGCGTGTGAATAAATCGTCTGCTGCGCGTGGCTTCCGCCTTCCGCCTTCGCGCGAAGCGCTTCGGCGGACCGCCGTAGCCTGCCTTGGCGGGGGCTGGTCAGGCGGACGATCTCCGAGAAATTCTTCCGGCTGAAGCCGGAAGACACATTTATTCACACGCTACAAAGTCGGCCCGAATCGTATCACCGCGAGCCGACCCGGATCCGATGCTCGGAATGCGCACAGGTCAGGCTGCCGCGGCACGACGGCCCGCGCGCCAGCCCGCTTTCGATGCAGCGGTCCGGGCGATGCTGGTACGATTCGCCGGTGGACATTCGCGAGTTCCTGATCGAACCGATCGCGTTCATCCCGCCGGAGCGGGCGCTGGAGGGCCTCAGTTCCGCAGATGCCGAGCGGCGCATTCCGGGCGCAAACCACTCGGTGGCCGAAGTCGTGGCGCACATGACCTTCTGGCTGGATTGGTTCGTCCGGCGCTGCGAGGGAGAGGCCGTGCCGATGCCCGCCCACGCCGAGACAGGGTGGCCGGCGGTCGACCGCGGTTCGTGGCCCGAGCTCCAGAAACGGTTCTTTGCGATCCTCGAGCGTGCGTCGGCCCTCAGCGAGCGCGCGCGCCTCGACGATCCCATCTCCCCGCCGCTCGAACC
>JBOGIX010000380.1:0-4798 GCA_050744685.1 Vicinamibacterales bacterium
CATGCCGCCGCGCGGCCCGCGCAGCGTCTTGTGCGTCGTGGTGGTGACGAAGTCGGAATGCGGCACAGGGTTCGGGTGCAGCTTCGCCGCGACGAGGCCGGCGATGTGCGCCATGTCGGTTATCACCGGTGAACCCGCCTCGCGCGCGATGCTGCCGATTCGCTCGAAGTCGATGACGCGCGGGTACGCGCTCGCGCCGACGATGATCATCTTCGGCCGGTGTTCACGCGCGAGGCGCTCCAGCTCCTCGTAGTCGATCCGCTCATCGTCCGCCCGCACGCCGTAGGGAACGATGTTGTAGAACTTGCCCGAGAAGTTGAGCGGATGCCCATGCGTGAGGTGGCCGCCGTGCGCGAGGTTCATTCCGAGCACCGTGTCGCCCGGCTTGAGCAGCGTGAAGTACACCGACATGTTCGCCTGCGCGCCGGAGTGCGGCTGCACGTTGGCGTGCTCGGCGCCGAACAGCTCTTTCGCGCGGGCGATGGCGAGCGACTCGGCGACGTCGACGAACTCGCAGCCGCCGTAGTAGCGCTTGCCGGGGTAGCCCTCGGCGTACTTGTTCGTCAGCACCGATCCGGCGGCCTGCAGCACGGCCCGGCTCACGAAGTTCTCCGAGGCGATCAGTTCCAGGCCGGTGTTCTGGCGTTCGATCTCGTTGCGGATGGCGCGGGAGATCTCGGGGTCGGTGTCCTCGAGGGCGCGCCAGCGGGGTGCGGTTTCAGTGCTTGTCGGCATAGGTCACAACGTACGATGCTGCCGGATTACCGGCCTACGAGGTTGGTGCGTTCGAGCTCGGCAATCTGGTTGACACGGCGCGCGTGGCGTCCGCCTTCGAACGCGGTACTCAGCCACACCGCGACGATCTCGTCGGCGAGCGCCGGGGCGACGATGCGGCCTCCCATCGCGAGCACGTTCGCATCGTTGTGCTCGCGCGACATTCGTGCGGTGTAGAGGTCGTTGCACAGCGCCGCGCGCACGCCGGGAATCTTGTTCGCGGCCATCTGCTCGCCCTGGCCGCTGCCGCCAACGACGATGCCGCGATCGACGCGATGGTCGGCGACCGCCCGCCCGACGTTGGCGCAGATCTCCGGGTAGTCCACAGGGTCCGAGCTGAACGTGCCCAGGTCGTCGACCTGGTGACCGAGCCGCGACAGCGTGGCCACGAGGTGCTCCTTCAGCGAGAACCCCGCATGGTCGGCGCCGATCGCAATTTTCATGACTGTGGAATTATATCCCTCTAGGAGTCCGTCCGAATAATGCCCGAACGCGCCAGTTCGCAGTTTCCAGCTTCCAGTCACCAGTTGCCAGTGACCTTAATGGTTCACCGGTTACCAGCAGAAGAACCTCTGAAAACTGGAAACTGGTGACTGGCAACTGGAGGAGCGTGCTCGGGTTACTCAGACACCCTCCTAGTGAGGTAACGCGGTTCGTTCTCCGGCGGTCAGAGCCGAATCCGGCAGAACGCGGGAGAGCTCCGGCCCATGTCCACAGTCAGCATCAGCAAGCGCGGCGAGGACCGTATCCGGAACGGCCATCCGTGGATCTACCGGTCCGACGTCGTGCACGCGTCTGCGGCAGCAGGGGACATGGTACGCGTGACCGACGGCCGCGGCCGCGTGCTCGGGCATGCGCTCTTCAGCGATCGCTCGGAGATCGCACTGCGCATGTTCACGCGCGGCGCGGAGGCGCCGGATGCGGCCACCTGGCGCGAGCGCCTGCGGCGCGCCATCGCCTTTCGCGAGGCGCTGAGCATCGACGCGACCGCCTGTCGCCTCGTGCACGGCGAAGGGGATCTGCTGCCCTCGCTGGTGGTCGACCGCTACGGCGATTACCTCGTCCTGCAGGCGCTCTCGCAGGCGACGGATCGCCGGCTGCAGGAGATCACCGGCGCGCTCGTGGACCTGGCGGGCCCGGCAGGCGTGCTCGCGCGCAACGATCCGCGCGTTCGCCAGCTCGAAGGGCTCGAGCAGCACGTGCAGGTGCTGCACGGCGAGGTCCCGGAGCAGATCGAGGTCCGCGAGGGCCGCGTCTTCTACCTCGTCGATCCGTACCACGGCCAGAAGACCGGCCTCTTCCTCGATCAGCGCGAGAACCGCGTCGCCGCCGCGCAGTACGCCCGCGGGCGTCTGCTCGACACGTTCAGCTATCACGGCGGCTTCGCGCTCGCGCTTGCGCCAGCGTGCGACGAGGTGCTGGCCGTCGACATCTCCGAGACAGCCGTGGCCAGGATCCGGGAGAACGCCGACCGCAACGGCATCGGCAACGTCGAGGCGCGCGCCATGAACGTGTTCGACGAGCTGCGCGAGCTCGAACGCCGCGGCGAGCGGTTCGACACGATCGTTCTCGATCCCCCGGCGTTCGCGAAGAACAAGGCCGCGGTCCCGAAAGCGCTGTCCGGATACAAGGAAATCAACCTGCGCGCGCTGAAGCTGCTCGCGCCGGGCGGGTTCCTGATCACGTGCAGCTGCTCGTACAATGTCAGCGAAGCCGCGTTTGCCGAGGTGATCGCCCAGGCAGCGATCGACGCGCGCGTCGACGTGAACGTGGTCGAGAAACGCATGCAGGGTCGCGACCACCCGGTGCTGATGACGGTGCCCGAGACGTTCTACTTGAAATGCTTCATATTGCGCCGGCTCGTCTAACCAGTTTTCAGTTTCCAGTTCCAGTTCCCAGTCAGTTCTTGCTGGTAACCAGTAAGAACACCGGCAACTGGAAACTGGCAACTGGAAACTGACACCACCGTGTTCGTTGTTCGCGGTTCGCTGTCCGTTGTTCGCCGTTCGCTGTCGTTCGGCAGTTCCTACTGGTTACCAGTAAAAAATGGGCTGGCAACTGGAAACTGGCAACTGGAAACTGACGCCACCGCAGCGCTCGTGATTCGTGCGAAGGTGGAATCAGAACGCGTCGTGCGCCAGGCGGAACCCGAGGCTGTAGCCCGAATCCAGCATTCGATGCCAGTAGCGCGTTCCGCAGCGCGCGCTGCCCCCGTCGAATGCCCAGCTGCCGCCCCGGATGACACGGCGATCCGACCCGCACGTCCCGAAGGGATCGACGGCCGTGCCCTCGCCGTAGGCGCAGTGCTCGTCCTGCACCCATTCCCAGACGTTGCCCGACATGTCGAACAGGCCGGCCCAGTTCGGCGGGAACTGCCCTACGCGCGTGGTCGTCCGACGGTGTGGGCCGCGCGGCGCGTCGTAGGGATAATTGCCGTTGATGTTCGCGTCCTGGCTGCTGAGCGATCGGCTGATCCCGAACGGCATGCTCGACTGGCCGCGGCAGGCGAACTCCCACTCCGCTTCGGTCGGAAGGCGATAGCCGCCGCCCGCCCTGCCGCCGTTCAGCCTGGAAATGAACTGCTGCACGTCGTACCAGGTCACACGCTCGACGGGACAGCCGCCGCCGCACCTGGTGAACCGGCTCGGGTTCGCGTACATCACGCGCTCCCACTGCGCCTGCGTCACTTCGGTCTCGGCGATGTAGAACGAACGCGTCAGCCGGACATCATGCAGGACTTCCTGAGGCTCGCGCAGCCGCTCGTCCGCGGGCGTGCCCATCATGAACGTAGCGGCGGGCAGCAGGCGGAATCGAATCCCGGTCGCGGGATCGTCCCAATGGACCGCGGCAGGCTCGCCGTCCATCCACGACAGCGCCCAGGCCGAAAACAGGAGCACGACCGCCACCAGAACAAGCACGATCGGGCGGGCCACGTGGTGAGTCTACCCTCTGATCAGGCGGGGCGAACGCTGGCCCGCCTTCGCGCGGAACGGCCGTCGCTGCGCTGCGGCAAGGCCCGAGCCCGAGTCCCGAACCCACCTTCGCGCTGAGCTGCGGTCGCTACATGGCTCGCGAGTGCTACGGCGGGCAAGGCCCCAAGTCTGAACGGCCCCGAGCCCGCGTACCCTGCTACGATCCGAGATTATGCGCACCACCCTGCCCCCGCTGCAGTCGTCCGATTTCTCCACGGCGTTTCCCGCGTCGCGGAAGGTATTCGTCGAGGAGGGCCGCGTTCGCGTGCCGGTCCGCGAGATTTCGCTGACCAACGGCGAATCGCTGCGGGTCTACGACACCAGCGGTCCCCAGGGCTGCGACGTGCGCGAGGGGCTGCCGAAGCTGCGCGAGCCGTGGGTCGCGGCCCGGGGCGGCGGCTCCGGCGTCACGCAGCTCCACTTCGCCCGCAAGGGCGTCGTCACCGAGGAAATGGAGTTCGTGGCGGTGCGGGAGGGCTTCGAGCCCGAGTTCGTGCGCGCCGAGGTGGCGCGCGGGCGCGCCATCATCCCGGCCAACGTCAAGCACCTCGAGCTCGAGCCGATGATCATCGGCCGCAACTTCGCGGTGAAGATCAACGCCAACATCGGCAACTCCGCAGTGTCGTCGTCCATCGAAGAAGAAGTCGAGAAGCTGCGCTGGGCCACGCTGTGGGGCGCCGACACGGTGATGGACCTCTCGACGGGCCGCGACATCCATGCCACGCGCGAGTGGATCCTCCGGAATTCGGCGGTGCCGATTGGCACGGTTCCCATCTACCAGGCGCTCGAAAAGGTGGGAGGCAAGCCGGAAGATCTCACGTGGGAGATCTACCGCGACACCCTGGTGGAGCAGGCGGAGCAGGGGGTCGACTACTTCACCGTCCACGCCGGCGTGCTGCTGCGCTACATCCCGATGACGGCCCGCCGCGTGACCGGCATCGTGTCGCGTGGGGGATCGATCTTGGCGCGATGGTGCCTGGCGCACCATCAGGAGAACTTCACCTACACGCACTTTCGCGAGATCTGCGAGATCATGCGCGCCTACGACGTGT
>JBOGIX010000381.1:0-4092 GCA_050744685.1 Vicinamibacterales bacterium
GGGCAGAACGTGCCGATTGCGACCGGCAACGGGTCGGACTCGCTGCTCGCACTCAACCCACAGAGTGGACAGTTCACGATCCTTCGCGTCCCGTACCCGATGGGCTTCTACGCGAAGGGGATGGACGGCCGCATCGACGATCCGCGCGCCGGCTGGAAGGGCCGCGGCCTCTGGTCCACGGTCAGCACCCGCACGCCGTTCCACATGGAAGGGGGCAAGGGGACGACGAGCAAGGTGCTCAAAGTGCAGCTGCGCCCGGACCCGCTTGCGAAGTAATCGGTACTCGGTATTCGGGGCTCGGGGCTCGGGCTCGGGGCTGGGGAACTGAGGAACTCGGAATCCGATGGAAGCCGGAAGCTGGAAGCTGGAAGCTAATTTCGCATGAAAAAGCCCGCCACCATCGTCCTGACGCTGATCGTTGCCCTCCTCTGCGTCGCTGCTCAGCGATCCGCGGTGGGTCAGCGCGCCGCGCGTCCGAACATCCTGCTGATCCATGCCGACGATCTCGGCTATGGCGATCTCAGCGCCTACGGGCAGTCGCGGTTCGAGACGCCGGCGCTCGATCGGCTGGCTCGCGAGGGCACGCGGTTCAGGCAGTACTATTCCGGCAGCACGGTGTGCGCGCCGTCGCGCGCCGCGCTGATGACCGGGTTCCACACCGGCCATGCGTGGATTCGCGGGAACGGGCGACTGCCGGAAGGGGACGTGCCGCTGCGTGACCAGGATGTCACGGTGGCGGAAGTGCTTCGCGAGGCGGGGTATCGCACGGCGATCATCGGCAAGTGGGGGCTCGGCCAGCCGGACACGGCCGGACTGCCGGGACGCCAGGGCTACGACTATTCGTTTGGTTACCTGGATCACCGTCACGCGCACCGGCAGTACACCGACCATCTCTACCGCAACGGCGAACGCGTCGAGACCGGACTGACGACGGATTATGCCAACGACCTGTTTACGAAGGAGGCGGCGGGCTTCATCGAGCGTCAGGACGAGCGGCCGTTTTTTCTCTACCTGAACTACACGGTGCCGCATGCGGAACTCCGGCCGCCGGAAGACTCGATGGCGCAGTTTCGCGGCAAGTATCCCGAGACGCCCTTCGAGAATCCGAAGGCCGATGCGCAGCAGTCCGGCGCGCGGTCGAACGGCCCGTCGCTCGGGTACCGGTCGCAGCCGACGCCGCACGCCGCCTTCGCCGCGATGATCACGCGGATGGATCGCGACATCGGCCGGCTGGCCGACCTGTTGAAGTCTCGGGGCCTGGACGATCGAACGCTGATTCTCTTTACGAGCGATAACGGTCCGCACCGGGAAGGGGGCGCCGATCCGGCGTTCTTCACGAGCTCCGGCGGGCTGCGCGGCATCAAGCGCGACCTGTACGAAGGGGGCATTCGGGTGCCGATGATCGTGCGATGGCCGGGCACGGTGCCGGCCGGGCGCGTGAGCGATCACGTCTGGGCGCACTGGGACATGCTGCCGACCCTCGCCGAGGTGGCCGGAGCGAAGTCGCCTGCCGGCCTCGACGGCATGTCGATGGCCCGGGCGCTGCGGGGCGAGACACAGCAGGGCCAGCCGTTCCTGTATTGGGAGTTCCACGAGCGCGGTTTTCAGCAGGCGGTCCGGATGGGCCAGTGGAAGGCCGTCCGGCTGAAGGCGGGCGCGCCGCTGGAACTGTACGATCTCACCGAGGATGCGCACGAGCAGCGGGATATCGCCGCCGCGCATCCGGACGTCGTGGCGAAGATGGAGACGTTCCTGAAGACGGCGCGGAGCGACTCTGCGCGGTGGCCGGTGAAGTAGGGGGGCTTTTTTGGGCCTCGCGGCGCGGCCTGTTGCGGCCCGGGGGCCATCTTGCGGCGCGTTGGGGCGCGGCGCGTGGTAGTCAGCAAGGCCCCTTGCGGCGCGGCACTCTTTGGCCTCGCGGTGCGGCCTGTTTGCGGCCAGGGGAGCTACCTTGCGGCGTCTCTGCTTTTCGGCGAGCCGGAGCCGGCCCGGCGGTGTCCAATCATGTGGGAGCGTCTGCAATACCGGAGGGTCTCATGCGAGAACGGGCAGAAACGGCGTTGGAGGATCCCCAGGGCAAACTGGAACGGGCGCTGATCGACGAATACCTGGAGCAGCGAGGATGCAGCCTGGCCACCGTGTCCATGCGGGCACCCGGCGAGCGGCACCGGCTGCTCACCGAGGCGGCGCAGCACGCGGCCGTGCGCCTCGCCGAGATCGATGCGCGCGCGGCCTATCTTCATCAGATTCACGGCGGCACGGAACGAAGCTGACTATCTTCTCCTCGCGGGCGGCCGCTTGTTGCCCGGGGGCCACCTTGCGGCTTCGGCGGGCGGGCCACCTAACGGCTTCGGCGGGCGGCCACTTGTGGCCAGGGGCCACCTTGCGGCTTCCCTGCGCGGAGGTTTCATGAAGCTCATCGTCCGATTCGTGCTCGTCTTGTGCCTTGGAGCGGCGATTCTCGTACCCATGTCCGTCTACGCCCAGAAGCAGCCCGTCCGCCACATCGTCGTCTTCAAGTACAAGCCCGGCGCCTCGCAGGAGCAGATCCAGCAGGTCACGCAGGCATTTCGCGACCTGCGCGGCACGATTCCGGGGATCACCGCGTTCGAAGACGGCGTGAACAACAGCCCCGAGAAGAAGAACCTGGGGTTCACCCACGTCTACATGGTGACGTTCGAGAGCGCTGCCGCGCGCGATGCCTACCTGCCGCACCCCGAGCACAAGAAGTTCGGCGAGCTGCTCGGCAAGCTCGGCGTCCTCGAAGACGCCTTCGTGGTCGACTACTCGCCCGGCCGCTGACCTCGAGATCGCCGCAGGCCAGCCGCGCGGCGTCGACGTCCAAAGCACCGACGCCGCCAAAGTCGATGATGTTCGAGTGGTTAGCCCGACAGCCGAAGGCCACGGGTGAGTATCCACGGTTGCCGCAAGAGTGCTCTCTGGCTGCAAGAGGCCGCCCGCGAGAAAAAAGGAGGAGGAGTAATGAAAGCCGCCGCCTTCAGTGCATTCGTGTTGCTGTGCGGCGCCGGGAGCGTCGCGGCCCAGGCCCCATCACAGGAAGCGGTCAGGCCCGGCCCTGGCGTGACCTTGCCGGCGGTCCTCTCGGAAGTGAAGCCCAACTACACGCCTGACGCCATGCGCCAGGGCGTCACAGGGTCGGTGCTGCTCGAGTGCGTGGTCAACACGGACGGCGCCGTTGGTGACGTGCGGATCATCAAACCGCTGCATCCGGAGCTCGACGAGCAGGCGACGAGCGCGCTGAGGAAGTGGCGCTTTCGTCCGGGTGCGAAGAGCGGGACGCCCGTACCCGTCCGAATCGAGGTGGAAATGTCCTTCGCGCTCGGGCGGCGGGGACTGGCGCTGGGCTCGCGCGAGGTTCACATGCCCGGCGCGCAAGGCGTGACGCTGCCGAGGATCGTTCACGAGGTCAAGCCGTCGTACACGACCGCCGCGCGCGAGGCGGGCATTCAGGGGATCGTCGGGCTGGACGTCGTGGTGCTGCCGAGCGGCGCGGTGGGGGACGTCCGCGTGAGCACACCGCTCGAACCGTCGCTTGACGAAGAGGCGATCAAGGCGGTGAAGCAGTGGCGGTTCGATCCCGGTAAGAAGGATGGCAAGCCGGTGCCCGTTCAGGTATCAGTCGAGTGCACGTTCACGCTGAAATAACCCGATCCTCGAGCATCCACGTCCGGCGCGCATGACGATCACGGCGCCGCGCGGCGCTGCAGCACTCCCGTTCGGACGCGCCCTCCTGTTGGGAGGGCTGGCCGTCGGCATTCTCGACGGCCTCGACGCGATCATCTTCTTTGGCCTGCGCAGCGGCGCCACGCCGGTGCGCATCTTCCAGGGCATCGCGTCCGGGCTCGTCGGCGGGCCGGCGCTGGCCGGCGGGTGGGCGACCGCCCTGCTCGGCGTCGCCATCCATTTCTTCATCGCGTTCACGATCGTGCTGGTCTACCTCCTGGCCAGCCGAAGGCTCGCGATCCTGACGCGCGCCCCGATTTTCTGGGGCCTCGTCTACGGCATTGCCGTCTACCTCGTGATGAACCGCATCGTCATTCCGATGTCGGCCATCGGCAGCAGCGCGATCCC
>JBOGIX010000382.1:0-2945 GCA_050744685.1 Vicinamibacterales bacterium
CTGGAACATGGAGCTCGACGAGACCTAGCGACCCGCGCATCCGGCCGGCGGCCGATCCTCTCCTCGGAGCTTGCAGCCCACACGAAGAGTCCGTGCGCGATAAGAATTGCTTGGGCACCAGAGGGGCCCGCCCGCGAGAATATGGCCATGCGCCGCAAGGGCGTCCCCGGGCCGCAGGCCGCCCGCGAGAAAATCGTCATGCGGCGCACGAGAGCCCCCTGGCAGCCCCGGGTGGTCCGCGAGACTATCGTGATGCGGCGCAAGAGTGCCCCCTGGCAACCGCCGCCGCCCGCGAGAATACCGTGATGCGCCGCAAGAGTGCTCCTTGGCAGCCCCAGGCCGCCCGCGAGAAAATCGTCATGCAGCGCACGAGTGCCCCCTGGCAAACCGCAGCCGCCCGCGAGACTATCGTGATGCGCCGCAAGAGTGCCCCCTGGCAGCCTCAGGCCGCGCGCGAGGACAAATAATGCCTATCACCGCGATTCGGCCGCTCTGGGCGGTCGAAGGCGGCCAGGTCGTGGTCGAAGGCGAGCATTTCCAGGTCGATCCGCCGGCAGAAGTGCGGGTCGGTGGAGAGCTCGCTCGCGCCACCCGTGTCGCCGCACAGTCCATTTCGGTGACCGTGCCGCCCGGCCTGGAAGGCGGCCGCACCTCCGTGCGCGTCGAGGGTGTTTCGGGAGAAACGGCGTACATCGACGTGGCAGCGCCGCTCGCGACCGGCCTGCACATGGTCGACAATCCGGCGTTCGATGGCGACGGAAATCTCTATGTGACATTCAGCGGCTCGCGCGGTCAGCAGCCGCCGATTTCGTTGTTCGTCGTCCGCCCTGACGGCACCCGCGAGCCGTTTGCTGCCGATGTGCCGAATCCCACGTCGATGGCGTTCGATCGCGGGGGGGCCCTGTATGTCTCGTCGCGCTTCGATGGCAGCGTGCACCGCATCGAGAAGGACGGCGCCGCGTCGGTCTACGCCACCGATCTCGGCGTCGCCTGTGGCATTGCCTTCGGCCCGGACGATGCGCTGTATGTGGGCGACCGATCGGGATCGATTCTGCGTGTGGCGGAGGGGCGGGCGGCGCAGGTGGCGAGCATCCCTCCGAGCGTCGCCGCCTTTCATCTGGCGTTCGGTCCCGACCGTCACCTGTACGTGACCGCTCCAACCCTGGCCGCGCGTGATCCGATCTACCGCGTCTCGCTCGACGGCGGTGTCGAGGTGTTCTCCGACGGGTTCGGTCGCCCGCAGGGCATGGCCTTCGACGACCAGGGTCACCTGTTCGTGGTCGATGCCGTCGCCGGGTGGAGTGCGGTGTACCGCATTCGTCTCGATCGGCGCGGGCCGCCCGAACTGATGATTGCGGGCGGCGACCTGATCGGTCTTGCGTTCGACCCTCGGGGAGGGCTCGTCCTCGTGTCGCGGGACACGGCCCACCGGCTGAGCGTGCCGGTACGAGGACTCCCGCTGCCCTCCACCGCTTGATTCGGCGCGCCGCCGCCAAGTACCCTTCACACCCACATGACACAGCTCTTCGGGCGCAAGCCCATTTCCGATCTCCTGCCCGAGGGCGAACAGTCGCTGCGGCGCGTCATGGGGGCCGGCGATCTGATCATGCTGGCCATCGGCGCGGTGATCGGCGCCGGTATCTTCTCGTCCATCGGGACGGCCGCGGCCGGCGAGGTGCTGCCGAACGGCGAAGTCGTCCGATACGGCGCCGGCCCGGCGCTCGTGTTCTCGTTCCTGTTGCTCGGCGGCGTCTGCGCGCTTGCGGGCCTCTGCTATGCCGAGCTCGCGTCGATGATTCCGCAGGCGGGAAGCGCCTATGCGTACTCCTACGCAACGCTTGGCGAGCTCGTTGCCTGGATCATCGGCTGGGACCTGATCCTCGAATATGCCGTCGGCAACATGGCCGTGGCCATCGCGTGGAGCGGGTACTTGACATCGCTCCTTTCCGCGTACGGCATCGAGTTCCCGGCGTGGTTGACGCACGGGTATCGTACGGCGCTGCTCAGCAGCAATCCCGAAGTCCATGCGCTCCTGCAGACGGCGCCGCGCATTGCCGGCATTCCGGTCCTGCTGAACATTCCCGCGGCGCTCATCGTGCTGGCGATCACGTGCCTGCTGTATATCGGCGTGCGCGAGAGCTCGCGCGCGAACAACGCGATGGTGGTGGTGAAGCTGCTGGTCCTGGCGCTCTTCGTCGTCCTCGGCGCCGCGCACATCGACCCGGCAAATTACAAGCCGTTCGCGCCGAACGGCTGGATCGGCATCCATCAGGGCGCGGCGATCGTCTTCTTCGCCTATATCGGGTTCGACGCCATCTCCACGGCGGCAGAGGAGACGAAGAATCCGCAGCGGAACATGCCGATCGGCATTCTCGGTGGTCTCGCGATCTGCACGCTGATCTACGTGATCGTCGGCATCGTCGCCACGGGGCTGGTGCCGTACACGGAGTTGAAGGCGGCCGATCCGCTCGCGCGGGCGCTCGAAGTTGCCGGTCTCACGACCGCGAGCTGGATCGTGGCGTTCGGCGCGGTGGTGTCGCTCACCGCGGTGCTGCTGGTGTTTCAATACGGGCAGCCGCGCATCTTCTTCGCGATGGCGCGCGACGGACTGTTACCCGCGTGGGCGGCGAAGGTCCACCCGAAATACCGCACGCCGCACATCACGACCGTGGCCACGGGCGTCTTCGTCGCGCTGGGCAGCCTCGTGGCCGACGAGAACGAGATCTACGACCTCACGAACATCGGCACGCTCTCGGCGTTTGCGATCGTGTGCGTCGGCGTGCTGGTATTGCGCATCAGAGAGCCGCAGCGCCATCGGCCGTTCAGGGTGCCGTTCATCTGGGGCGTGTCGATCGTCGGCGCCGCCGCGTGCATCTACGTCATGGCGGGGCTGCCGGCGCACGCCTGGGAGCGGTTCGGGATCTGGCTCGCGATCGGCCTGGTGC
>JBOGIX010000383.1:0-4663 GCA_050744685.1 Vicinamibacterales bacterium
TCCGGTGTGCCAGAACGGGGCACTCGCATCGCGGCGTACGAAAGCCTGTGGGCGAAGCCGGCCGACTTTGCTGCGAATTTCTCGGTGTTCACCGCGCCGGCCGATGGCACTCGGGTTGCTGCTTCGCATAGGCACCCGAATATCGCCATGTCATCCTCCGAGGCCCTTGCTACGCCCACGCTGTCGCCGACGCCCGCCTGGCTGAACCCGCCGGAGGCGGAGGACGGTCGCGACCGCCGTGTGCACGAGCGGCTGCGCGAGCACGAACTGGAGTGGCTGAAATCGAGCCGGCTGAAATTCGGGCCGTCCGTGCGGCTCATCGATCTGTCTGCGGGCGGCGCGCTCATCGAGAGCAAGGCGCCGCTGCGCCCCGGATCGACGACGGCCCTGACGATTACCGGCCGGGGGCTGGTAGAGACCGCATCGTTGCGGGTACTGCGCTGCGAGGTCGCAAAAATCGACGGGGGCCTGATCTACCGCGGCGCCTGCGTTTTCGATCGCGCACTCGACCTGCCGGATCGCATGCCGGGCGAGGTCCGCGACCCGGATCCGGCGCGGCTCGTTTCGATCGCGCACGCGCCGCTCCCGGATGATCACCTCGGCGACGCCCTGCGGCCGACGCCTGCGAACGCGGCGCGTCTCCACCCTGGAGGACCGATTCCGCCGCCCCAGCCTCGGCCCGGGCGAGACGAGACGCCAGCGTGTCAGGAAACGAGTCCCGCGGGCACGGGCTGGAACAGGCTCGTCGTCCGGTATCTCGACAAGCGCCTGTTGAAGGGCTTCAGCCAGGACTTCCACCCGTCGCGCCAGCACTTCCACCTGACGCCGTGCATCGGCGGCGTCGCCGAACGCCCCGTGCTGGTGCCGATGCCGCGGCTCAAGGCGGTCTTCTTCGTCCGCGATTTCGCCGGCGACGCCGACTACGTCGAGTGCCAGTCGTTCGTCGAGCCGACCGCCGGCCGCCGCATCGAGATTACGTTCATGGACGACGAGGTCCTGGTCGGCGCCACGCTCGGCTACCGTCCCGACGGCACCGGGTTCTTCGTCACGCCCGCCGATCCGAACAGCAACAATCTCCGCGCTTTCGTGCTCCCGGGCGCCGTCCGACACATTCGCTACGTCTGAGGGCCAGGACCCCTCTACCCCATCCGCGGCCCGGGCCCACACCTGCTAATATGTCGCCGCATGCGAATGGTTCCTGGCGTGCGCATGGTGCTCGCGGCAGCCGCCTGCCTCGGCTTGACGCTCGCCCTGACAGGGGGGCTGGCCGTCCGCGCGCAGGAAGCACCCGCGCCCGTTCCCATCAGCTTCAACCGCGACATCCGGCCGATCCTCTCGAACAACTGCTTCGCCTGCCACGGACCTGACGAAAAACAGCGCGAGACGAAGTTCCACTTCGACACGCAGGAGGGCGCCTTCGCCGAGCCTGGCATCATCGAGCGGGGTAACTCGGCGAAAAGCGTGCTGGTTCGCCGCATCACCGATCCGGACCCCGACGAGCGCATGCCGCCGCCCGATTCCGGCCACGCGCTCACCGACACGCAGATCGCGCTGCTCAAACGGTGGATCGACGAGGGTGCGAAGTGGGACACGCACTGGGCGTACGCGGCGCCCGAACGTCCGACGCCGCCGGTGCCGCAGCAGAGGCTCGAGTGGATTCGCAATCCCATCGATCAGTTCGTCCTCGCGCGCCTCGAGCGCGAGGGTCTCGCACCCTCTCCCGAGGCGGATCCGGCCACGCTGCTGCGGCGCGTCACCTACGACCTCACCGGTCTGCCGCCGACGCCCGCCGACGTGGACGCCTTCCTCGCCGATCGGTCGCCCGATGCCTACGAGAAGCGCGTCGATGCGCTCCTTCGGTCTCCGCATTACGGCGAGCGCATGGCGATGCCTTGGCTCGATGCCGCCCGCTATGCCGACACGCACGGGTACCACATCGACAGTCTTCGGGGCATGTGGCCGTGGCGCGACTGGGTGATCAAGGCGTTCAACACGAACATGCCGTTCGATCGTTTCACCATCGAGCAGCTCGCGGGTGATCTGCTGCCGGATGCCACGCGCGATCAGAAGATCGCGTCCGGGTTCAACCGCAACCACATGATCAACTTCGAAGGGGGCGCGATCGCCGACGAGTACCAGGTCGAATACGTCGTCGATCGCGTCGAGGCGACCTCGTCTGCCTTCATGGGCCTCACCATGGGGTGCGCGCGCTGCCACACACACAAGTACGATCCGATCACGCACCAGGAGTTCTACGAGTTCTACGCGTTCTTCAACAACGTGCCGGAGCTTGGACTCGACGGGAAGAACGGCAACGCCGTCCCCGTGCTGCCGCTGCCGACTCCCGAACAACAGGTGCAGCTCGACGAAGTCGACGCCGCGATCAAGGCGCGCGAGGCGATGCTCGCCGACACCATCGTCGAACCGCAACAGCAGGAATGGGAGCGGGCCGTGTCGCAGAGTCCGGTACCATTCGGCACCGACGGGCTCACCGCGCATTACGAGCTCGACGGCAGTTTCGCCGACATCTCGGGCCGCTACCAGCACGGCCGTACGCTTCGCGGCGATCCGACGTTCGAGGCCGGCGTGGTCGGGCGCGCCGCGTCGTTCGACGGCGACACCACGGTGAGCTTCGGCGAGGTGGGCAGCTTCGACCGCGCCACTCCTTTCAGCCTTGCCGTCTGGCTCAGGGGCCGCGCAAAACAACCGGGGCCCATCCTTCAGAAAACCTCGGCGGAGCATCGCGGCCGCGGATACATCTGGCAGTTCGACGATGTGGCGCTCGTCGGGATCCAGCGGTGGGCCGAGCGCCTGAACGTGACGTTGACCGGTGACTCGCCGCAGGACGCCATCCACATTCGCACGCGGCAGCGCTTGAACCAGAGCGACTGGTATCACGTCGCGATGGTGTACGACGGCTCGGGAAAGGCTGCGGGCCTGCACCTCTATCTCAATGGCAAGCGCCTGGCGACGGAGGTGGTGCGCGACTCGCTGAAAGGATCGATCGAAACGGAATCGCCACTGCGCGTCGAGCCGCCGTTTGTCGGACAGCTCGACGATCTTCGCTTCTACAGCCGCGCCCTGGCACCTGCGGAAGTCGAGCAGCTCGCGATTCACTATCCCGCGCGCGTCGCCCTCTCCGGTGTGACCGGAAAACGATCCAAGGACGAGACTGCGTCTGTTCGTGATTACTACCTGACGTATGCCGCGTCCGACGAGCTGCGTACGGCGCACGCGGAGCTGAAGACGCTCCGGCTCGAGAAACAGAAGCTTCAGAAGCTCATCCCGACGACGATGGTGATGAGCGAGATGGCGAAGCCGCGCGAGACGTTCGTGCTCGCGCGCGGCGACTATCGCAACCAGACCGAAAAAGTGCAACCGGGCGTCCCCGCGATGCTGCCGCCGCTTCCCGCGGACGCGCCGCTCAACCGCTTGACGCTGGCGAAGTGGCTCGTGCACCCGAACCACCCGCTCACCTCGCGCGTCGCCGTCAACCGTTTCTGGCTGATGTATTTCGGCCATGGCATCGTGAAGACGCAGGAAGATTTCGGCGTGCAGGGCGAGCCGCCGTCCCACCCGGGGCTTCTCGACTGGCTGGCGACCGAATTCGTGCGGACCAACTGGGACGTGCGCGCGATGCAGCGGCTGATCGTCACGTCCGCAACCTACCGCCAGTCGTCGCAGGTCACGCCGGCGCTGCTCGACAGGGATCCCGAGAACCGGCTGCTGGCGCGCGGGCCGCGCCTCCGCCTGCCCGCCGAGATGATCCGCGACTCCGCACTGGCAGCCAGTGGGCTGCTGAACGAGACCATTGGCGGACCAAGCGTGCTGCCGTACCAACCTCCCGGCCTCTGGGAGGAAATGGCGTTCGGCGAAGGCTTCTCGGCCCAGGCCTACCAACAAAGCCATGGGAAGGATCTGTATCGGCGCGGGATGTACACGTTCTGGAAACGGACGGTGCCGCCAGCGTCCCTGGCGACGTTCGACGCGCCCGACCGCGAGAAGTGCACCGCACGCCGCGCCCTGACCAACACGCCCCTTCAGGCGCTCGCGCTTCTCAACGATCCGACCTACGTCGAGGCCGCGCGTGCGCTCGCCGAGCGTGCGCTGCTCGAAGGGGGAGCCAAGGTGACGGCGCGTCTCGAACACGCGTTCCGCCTCGCCACCGCGCGCAAGCCGAACGGGAAGGAGACCGACGTGCTGCGCACGCTGCTCAACCGCCAGCTCACCTCGTTCCAGCGCGATCGCAAGGCCGCGATCGAGTTCCTGGACGTCGGCGAGTCCCCGCGCAACAAGCGCCTGGACGCGGCGGAGCTCGCTGCCTGGACGACGGTCACGAGCGTGATACTGAACCTGGACGAAACGATCACAAAACAATGAAATGCCAGGAATGCTCAAGAATGCCATGAATGCCAAGAATGATCGCTGGAGGTCGGCAGGGTTGGTAACTCCGTCGCGGCTGACAGCGGCCAGCATTCTTCCCATTCCTGGCATTCTTGGCATTCATGGCATTCATGGCATTAAGAAGGTCGTCGTATGCCCCTCCACCGCGATTTCGATCTCCACCTGACCCGGCGGCAGTTGTTCGGCCTGACGGCGCGCGGCATCGGCGTCGGGGCGCTGGCTTCGTTGCTTCGGCCTGAGCTCCTGGGCGCTGCACAGG
>JBOGIX010000384.1:0-2075 GCA_050744685.1 Vicinamibacterales bacterium
ACCTGATTGCGATTTATCGCGAGCTGGCGCGACGAACCGAACAGCCGCTGCACCTCGGGCTCACTGAGGCCGGCATGGGGACAAAAGGCCTGGTGTGGTCCGCCTCGGCGATGGGTGTGCTGCTGAACGAAGGAATCGGCGACACGATTCGGGTGTCCCTCACACCGCGACCGGGCGGGGACCGCCGGGAAGAAGTGTATGCCGCGTGCGAGCTGCTCCAGTCGCTCGGCCTTCGGGCGTTTGCGCCCAGCGTGACCGCATGTCCCGGCTGCGGTCGCACGACGAGTGCCACGTTCCAGGAGCTCGCCGAGCGCACGCAGGACTACATCCGCGAACGCATGCCGGAATGGAAGACGCGGTACGAGGGCGTCGAGGGCATGACGCTCGCGGTGATGGGCTGCGTCGTCAACGGACCCGGCGAGTCGAAGGCGGCAAACATCGGCATCAGCCTGCCGGGCACTGGGGAAGCGCCGAACTGCCCGGTGTTCATCGACGGCGAGCACCACACGACGCTTCGCGGCACCTACGAGGAGCTCGCGACGGCGTTCCGCGAGCTGGTCGACAACTACGTGTCCACGCGCTACGCACGAAAGACCGCTGCAGCCGAACGATCCTGACGAACGCCGTCGGTTGGCTACTCGCGCGAGGGAACCGGGAACAGCGCGAACCCTTCCTTTCGCGCCGCGGCGGCGAGACGGTCGTCAAGAGTCACGATCGCGAGTGTCCAGGGGCGCCGATCGAGCATTCCTGTCTCTGTGGCGTGTCTCGAGAAACTGCAGTCTTCTGCCTGGCGAACTACTCTGCCCGGAGAGCGGTAACGGGATCGATGCGCGCCGCACGTCGCGCCGGAATCAACGCGGCAGCCAGCGCCGTTACAGCCAGGACGCCCGCCGCCGCCGCAAAGATCGGTGGGTTTATCGCCTGGGTTTCGAACAGCACGCTGGCGATCGCCCGCGTCGCCACCACCGCACCGCAAACGCCGATCGCGATCCCTGCCGCCACCGGCCACGCCGATGCTCGCACGATCTCACCGACCACCTGCCAGCGTCTGGCGCCGAGTGCGATGCGGAGGCCAATCTCCCGGGTGCGCTGGACAACCGAATATGCCACCACGCCGTACACGCCTGTAACAGCGACCAGAAGCGCAATACCAGCAAGCAGGCCGAAAAGAAGCGCGCTGTGGCGCTCGGTCCGGACGGACGCCGCTACGCGCTCGTTCATCGTGGCCACATCGTCGATCACGATGTCGCTGCCGAAGGCCCAGACTGCCTGGCGGAGGGCGGGCACGAGTGTCGCGGGATCCGCTCCTTGCGTCCGCGCCAGAATCGTCAAACGGCCGTGCACAAAACCAGTTCCGATCGACTGATCGAGTGGGATGTAGAGGAACGGACGCGCCGGTTGCCGCGGCGATGTGTCCGGCGTATCTTCCGCGATCCCGATCACGGTCAGCGGGTACCGGCCATAGGTGATCCGGGCGCCCACGAGCTCCTGGCCCGGTGCTATCTGACGCCGGAGCGCGTCGTTCACGATCGCCACCCGTTCACCGCCGTAGGAGTCTTCGCGACCGAAATCGCGGCCGGCCAACAACCTGGTGCCCATCGTCGCAAAGTAACTCGGGGTCACGAGCGCTACGCGCGCACCGGAGAGACTCGGTGGCTGACCGACCAGCGAGACCCCCGTCATCACCATCTTTCGATGATCCAACGGCACGTTCGATGCGGCGGCCGCCGAGTCCACGCCTGGCAGGCTGCCGATCTGCCTGGTCAGATCGCTGAAGAAGGTTCTCGTGAGGTCCTGCAACTCCGGGATCGTGCCCGACATGTTCGGCATAACCCCTGCGGTCAGAATGCGATCTCCTTCGAAGCCGCGCTTCGAGTGATACAAGTTCCAGAGGGTCTGCGAGAGCAACGCGGCGGTCACGACGAGAACAAACGTGACCGCGACCTCCGCGATCAGAAGGCGTCGACGAAGACCCATTCGCCCGGCAATCGATCGCGCGCCTCCGCAACTGACGATGGCCGCAACACCGACGGATCGGAGAGCCAGAATGGATGCGAGGCTGCTCACGAGGCCCA
>JBOGIX010000385.1:0-4472 GCA_050744685.1 Vicinamibacterales bacterium
AGCGAGGTCTATTCGAAGCGGCTGCGCGAGGTTGCGGCGGCGGCGGCCGCCGCGGCCGGCGTGCCGCTGACGCGCGGCGTTTACGTGGCCGTCCACGGTCCGAGTTACGAGACCCCGGCCGAGATCCGGGCGTTCCGGACGCTCGGCGCCGATGCGGTGGGCATGTCCACCGTGCCCGAAGCGATTGTCGCGCGTCACATGGGCGTCGAGGTGCTGGGGATCTCGTGCATCACGAACCCGGCGGCCGGCGTGCTGCCGGCCCCACTCGTGCACGACGAGGTCATGGAGGTGGCGCGCCGGGTGCGTGCCGAGTTCTCGCGGCTCCTGGAGGGGATCATTGGCAGACTCTAAACGCGGCGACGCCGGGTGGAAGGAGCGGCGCGGCCGCAAGGATCGCCGCACCCACGCGGAACGACGCAAGCCCGCCAGGAGGGCAAGGGGAAAGACCACCGAGCGACGGAAGGCCGAGCGACGCAAGGGCGCCGAGCGTCGCGACGAGAACGCGTGGAAGCCGATGCCACTCGACACGCTCGCGGCCGACGTCGCGGAAGACCAGGAGCTGCTGGCGGCGGCGGCCGACGCGCGCGAGCTCGCCCGCGCGTCGTACTCGCAGTTCAAGGTCGGCGCCGCGCTCGAGACGATCGACGGGACGATCGTCACGGGATGCAATATCGAGAACGCCAGTTACGGCCTGACGCTCTGCGCGGAACGGGTGGCGCTCGTCAAGGCGCTTTCGGAAGGGCACACCGCGTTCACGCGCATCCTGGTGATCGCCGACACGGCCGATCCGACGCCACCGTGCGGTGCATGCCGCCAGCTTCTCTGGGAGTATTGCGGCGACATCGACGTGCTGCTCGCCAACCTGCAGGGCGTGGCCGCCGAGCTGCGCCTGTCGGCCCTGCTGCCGATGCCGTTCGATGAAAGACTGTTATGAGCCAGTCGCCAGTCGCCAGTCGCCAGTTGCCAGTTGTCAGGACCTCACTGGTTACCAGTTACCCCGTCACCAGTTACTGGCAACCAGCAGAGAATTACTGGAAACTGGAAACTGGAAACTACGTCCCCCCCGAATTCCACCCGGTTCCCTCGAATTCCATGCGTAAAATATCCCCATGCTTCCGACAATAGATTGGCAGGGTGACGCGATCGTCATGGTCGACCAGCGCAAGCTGCCGGGCCAGGAAATCTATCTCCGGTGCCGGACGGCGCAGGAAGTGGCGCGCGCGATCCGCACGATGGTGATTCGCGGCGCTCCCGCGATTGGGGTGGCCGCCGCCATGGGCATCGCGCTCGGCATGCGCCGCAGCACCGCGAAGGGCACGCGCCAGTTCGCCGTCGATTTCCAGAAGATCTGCGACATGATGGCGTCTACCCGCCCGACGGCGGTCAACTTGTTCTGGGCGATCGATCGCATGAAAAGGGTGTTCTCGGAGGCGGCCCAGGCCGGGCTCTCCACCGACGAGATCGCCGATCGCCTCGAGAAGGAAGCGCGCGCGATCCACGACGAAGACGTTGCTTCCTGCCGGGCCATGGGCGCCTTCGGCGCCGCGGTCGTCCCCGACGGGTCGCGTGTGCTGACGCACTGCAATGCCGGTGCACTCGCCACTGCCGGATACGGCTCGGCGCTCGGCGTGATCCGCGCGGCGGTCGAGCAGGGGAAGCGGATTGCCGTCATCGCCGACGAAACCCGCCCCTTCCTGCAGGGCGCCCGGTTGACCGCGTGGGAGCTCGTCCGCGAAGGCATCCAGACCACCGTCATCACCGAGAGCATGGCGGGGCCGCTCATGCGCGCCGGCGACATCGACATTGTCGTGGTGGGCGCCGACCGGATTGCCGCCAACGGCGACACCGCCAACAAGATCGGCACCTACACCGTGGCCGTGCTGGCGCACGAGCACAAGGTGCCGTTCTACGTCGCCGCGCCGCTCTCGACCGTGGACCTTGCGACCCCCGACGGCGACCACATCCCGATCGAAGAGCGCGACCAGCGCGAGGTGAGCCATCTCGGCTCCGCGCGGCTCACCCCGGAGGGCGCGCAGATCAGGAACCCGGCGTTCGACGTCACGCCGCACCGGTACATCGCCGGCTTCATCACCGAGAAGGGCATTTTCACGCCGCCGTTCGCCGAATCGCTGAAGCGGGCGTTCGAGACGGTCGTGGTTGCACGGTGACCTCGCCGCTCCTCGCGATCGAGACCTCCTGCGACGAAACCGCCGCGGCCGTCCTCGCCGAGACCGGCGATCCCGCACGTCCCTGGGCGATCCGCTCGAACATCGTCGCCTCCCAGACCGCAATTCACCGCGAATGGGGCGGCGTCGTCCCGGAGCTGGCGTCGAGGCAGCACGTCCGCGACATCTGCGGCGTCGTGGAATCGGCGCTCGCGGACGCCGGCGTCACGCAGTCGGATCTGCGTGCCGTGGCGGTCACGCAGGGCCCGGGGCTCGTCGGGTCGCTGCTCGTGGGCGTGGCATTCGGGAAGTCGCTGGCATGGTCGCTCGGTCTGCCTGTGATCCCGGTCCATCACCTCGCCGGCCACATCGAGTCGCTCACGCTCGCGCACGGCGAGCTGCCGTCGCCGGCAGCCGTCCTCGTCGTGTCGGGTGGACACACCAGCCTCTACTTCGTGCCCGAGCCTGGCCGCTATCAGCTCGTCGGCCGCACGCGAGACGATGCGGCGGGGGAGGCGTATGACAAGGTCGCGAAGCTGCTGGGCCTGGGGTATCCGGGTGGCCCGGTGATCGATCGCCTGGCGCGCCAGGGCAACGAGCGCGCCTACGACTTCCCGGTCGCTCGCCTGACGCACGCCGATCGCAATGCGCCGCGGGCGACCGCCCCGGAAGGGCTGCTGCCGCCCGACATCGCCCGTCGCGTGGACTTCAGCTTCAGCGGCCTCAAGACTGCCGTTCTCCGCCTGGTGCGCGAGGCGGCGGGCGTATCGGCCTCGGGGAAGGCCGCGCGCGTCGCCGCGCTCGGCGCGGCGCTGACCCCGCAGCAGACCGCCGACATCGCCGCCAGCTTCCAGCGCGTCGTCGTGAACGCGCTGCTCGACCGTACGTTCGAAGCCGCGCGCTGGCTCGGCGCGAAGAGCGTGGGCATCGCCGGCGGCGTGTCCGCCAACAGCCGGCTGCGCACCGAAGCCGAAGCGCGCGCCGCCAGACACGGCATCCCCGTGTTCGTGCCGCCGCTGTCGCTGTCGACCGACAACGCCGCAATGATCGGCGCGGCTGCGCTGCGCAAGCTCCAGGGACCCGTTGCGGTGGATTGGGAGTTCAACGCGGAGGCTTCTCTTCCCTTATAGACGTCAACTTCCAACTTCCAACTTCCAACTTCCAACTCCCAAGGCGCGTGGATCGGGGGAGCGGGAGTGAAAGTCGGGACGTAAAGCTGGTTGCCTCGCTTTCTGCCCAACTGGTTCCGCCCTCGCGCCTTGGGAGTTGGGAGTTGGAAGTTGGAGGTTGAAAGAACGATTCAGAAATGAAGGTCCATACCGACTACCTCTGGTTCAACACGAAAAAGCGGCAGGAGTTCGTCCGCATCACCGACGAGGTCGGCGCGGTCGTGACGCGCAGCGGGGTTGCCGAGGGCATGGTGCTCGTGTCGGCGATGCACATCACCGCCGGCGTCTACGTGAACGACTGGGAGGACGGCCTCATCGACGACTTCCAGGTGTGGCTGGAGAAGCTGGCGCCGGCCGGTCTGCCGTACAAGCACCATCAGACCGGCGAGGACAATGCCGACGCCCACCTGAAGCGCACGATCATGGGGCACCAGGTGGTGGTGCCGATCACCGCGGGGAAGCTCGATCTGGGGCCGTGGGAGCAGATCTTCTACGCGGAGTTCGACGGCCGGCGCAAGAAGCGCGTGGTCGTGAAGGTGATGGGCGAGTGACCACGCGTGAGTATCCGTCGCGGCCGGTCGTGGGCGTCGGCGCCGTGGTGCTCGTGACCGACGCGGATCGCGCGCGGATCGGCGTGCCGGCCTCGGAGCTCCGGCGGGGTGTCGTCCTGATCAAGCGGCGCTTCGAACCGCTGGCGGGGCAATGGAGCCTGCCTGGCGGAGCGGTCGAAGTCGGCGAGACGCTGGACGCCGCAATTGCGCGCGAGGTCTTCGAGGAAACTTGCCTGGTGGTCGACGTCGGGCCGCCGATCGAGGTCTTCGATCGCATCATGCTCGACGAGTCCGCGCGCGTGCGCTATCACTTCGTGCTCATCGACTATCTGTGCCACGTCACGGGCGGACGGTTGCGGCCCGGCTCCGACGTATCGGATGCCGTCATCGCCGATCCGCACGCACTCGAGCCGTTCGCGCTCACCGACAAGGCGCGCTCGGTTATTGCGCGCGCGCTGGCGATATGATCACGCGTCACTCGGTGCTCGGGGCTCGCGGCTCGGTACTCGGGGCCTTGCCCGCCGTAACACGCGCAAGCCACGTGCGAAGGTGGGTCGGTACTCGGTACTCGGGGCTCGGTACTCGGG
>JBOGIX010000386.1:0-1644 GCA_050744685.1 Vicinamibacterales bacterium
GGGTACATCTACGCGGCGAGAGCGCGGCGGCCGATCGCGTACGGCAGATCGTGCCTCCAGGATTTCTCGTCGGCCGTTCGGTTCACAGCGCAGCAGAAGCGCGCGCGGCTGCGGCCAGCGGTGTGGACTACCTGGTGATGGGCACGGTTTATCAGACCCGCAGCAAGCCTGGCGTCACCGAGCTCGCCGGGCTTTCCGGGCTCGAGGAGACGTGCCGCGCCGTGCCGGTGCCGGTCCTCGCGATCGGCGGCATGACGCTCGAAACCGTGGACGACGTGGCCGCCGCAGGCGCCGCCGGAGTCGCAGCGATCGGGCTGTTCAGTGACGTGAGTGCGGATGGAACACCGCCGGACACACAGGAGATGCACCGGATAGTCGAACGAATTCGACGTGCGTTTGTGACGTAAGCCAGGCGCAGTTGCGAGATGGCCCCTGGCAGCAATGGGCCGCCCGCAAGGACCAGGGAATGCCGCAAGATGGCCCCGTGGCAGCAACAGGCCGCCTGCGAGGATGAGAGATGCCGGCCCCCTGGCAGCAATAGGCGGCCCGCGAGGACGAGAAACGCCGGTCCCGTGGCAACAACAGGCCCGCGAGGGTGAGAGTTGCCGCAAGATGGCCCCCTTGGCAGCAACAGGCCGCCCGCGAGGAAAAAAATGGACCCTGGATACCGATCGCCCCTGATTGACTTCTTCCGCCGCGGCGAGTCCGCGCGCGACGCCCGGATGCTCGCGGCGCAGGGCGCGCTTCCGACGGCGCCGCACGAACAGCTGGCCCTGCTCGTGCTCCTCAGCGACGACAAGGACGGCGAGATTGCCGCGACCGCCGACGCAACGCTGAAGGCCCTGCCCGAAGCAGCCGTTCGCGCCTTCCTGGCTGGATCTGACGTGCCTGCGGAGATGAAGGACTTCTTTGCCGCCCGTGGGATCTCGCCGGCGCCGGGCGGCGCTGATGGCGCCCCGTTTTCCGCCGCGGCCGAAGACGACGACGAAGATGAGGAGGGCGAGGGCGAAGCGGCGACGCCGACACTGCTCGCGAACCTGCCCATCAAGAAGAAGATCAAGCTCGCATTCAAGGGCACACGCGAGCAGCGCGCGCAGCTGATTCGGGATCCCAACAAGCTCGTGGCCGCGGCGGTGTTGAGCAGCCCGAAGCTGACCGATGCGGAGGTCGAGTCGTTCACCAAGATGCAGAACGTCACCGAAGAGGTGCTGCGGGTGATCGCCACCAACCGCACCTGGCTGAAGAACTACGGCGTGGCGCTCGGGCTCGTGAAGAACGCCAAGACGCCGCCCGCCCTCTCGATGCAGCTCCTGCAGCGCATCAGCGAGCGTGACATCAAGATGCTGGCCGTGGACCGGAACGTGCCGGAGGTGCTGCGCCTGGCGGCGCGCAAGGCGATGGTCAAGAAGCTGAAGTAGCGTTCCCAACTTCCAACTGCCAACTCCCAACTCCCAAAGCGAGTGGTGCGATAGAGCTGGGTGAACGTCGCGCCAACCAGCCGGCTGTTCCGAACTTTAACCAGATTGTTCGAGCCTCGCGCCTTGGAAGTTGGGAGGTTTGTGTTTAGCGGGTTCAGTGTCTCGCGGGGAGCGTACTGAGGCTCGGTGGCAGGAGCGGTGTGGGCGCGGTAAGAAGCGTGACGAA